>NZ_BAAHAP010000021.1:0-76727 GCF_054777495.1 Echinicola sediminis
GTTCTTAAAGCCTGTCAGTCCCAAATATCGGGTTAGATCTCTTACATCTAAGGCTATCGCTGGGTCACTGACGGGGCTTCAATTATACTTCAAAACATTCCATTTTTCAACCACTCAAACCTAAGGTGGCTATCGGTAGGAAAAGATTTTTCACAATTAACAGGAAAATCAGCTAAAGCGGACAACTTAGACACTTCTGGCCCTGGGTTGGCACCCAGGGTTATTAATGTTTTGCCCATACAGGGCTATAACCATTATAAAAAAAACCATCACAGGAGCACCCTGAAGGGGTGCTATAAGGTTAACCCCGGGCAAGACGACAAAGGAGGCGCAGCCCGGGGCCTTGCCAACAGTCGTTCTAAGCATTAGCCGCCAAAACTATTCATAATGTCAACCATTTTCCGCTAATGCCTTTTGACACATTGAAAAGCCTTGCCGAAAATCTACCTCCAATCAATTAAACAGAGGAGACCTGTAATTGAAAGTTTTAGCAAGTTTAGCCACTACAAATCATATAGAACCAAAAAAAAACTGGTTCTATGATCACTTGCGATGACGTAATTATAGACATTTTCTTGGTTAGACTTTCTCAATTGAAATTTACGGGTTTTGGCGGCAAGTTGTATTCTCTATTGATATTAATCCTGTCAAAACATAGCGTGTGCCGGATTACATCTTAATAAATTATGCCGTCACTGAGCTTGTCAAAGTGAGCTGTCATTGCTGTCAATTGTGTAAGTTTTTTTACTGCTTTTTATTCTTGATGATCATCATGAATGCTGCGCATTTCCACTGAATTAAAAACTTTTTGTACGTTTCTGCTCATACTCCTGCCCGGGGGGGACTTGTGAGCGGGGGCTTGCCTATTTCAGGTGTTTTTTGGGCTCAAAGCAGCAAGAAAGATATTGATGGTAATATGGTATCATCAATCACTAATTTGGTGCAATTATACTATCAGGTCAAGCTCTACCTTTGTTCAAAACAAAACTTGAAACGTATGAATTGGAATGGAGTTTTTCCCGCTGTCACTACAAAGTTTCATGCTGATGGCAGCATTGATTACGATACATTTTTCGTAAACCTTGACGCCCAAATAGAAGCCGGTGTAAAAGGCATTATTTTGGGGGGAACACTTGGGGAGTCAAGTGTATTAGAGGATGAAGAAAAGATAGCACTGACCAAGAAAACTATTGAAAGGCTATCAGGAAGGGTTCCGGTAATCCTTAATATTGCTGAAGGATCCACTTCAAAAGCGGTTTATTGGGCCAAGAAAGCAGAGGAAATCGGTGTGGAAGCCTTGATGTTACTGCCACCCATGCGCTACCCATCTGATCATAGGGAGACGGTGACTTATTTCAAAACCATTGCCAATGCCACCTCCTTGCCCATTATGATTTACAATAATCCGGTAGATTATAAAACTTATGTTACCTTGGAGATGTTTGATGAGTTGTTGGAATGTGAAAATATTCAGGCAGTAAAAGAGTCTACCCGTGATGTTTCCAATGTGACCAGAATGAAGACAAGGTACGTGGACCGTTACAAAATTCTTTGTGGGGTGGACACCTTGACCATGGAAAGTGTTTTGATGGGAGCTGATGGACTTGTGGCCGGCTTGGTTTGTGCTTTCCCAAGAGAGACCGTAGTTCTTTTTGACTTGATCAAGGAGAGAAGGGTGGATGAGGCCATCGCCATTTACCGGTGGTTCCTCCCGCTTTTGGAATTGGATATCCATCCCAAGCTGGTGCAATATATCAAACTGGCGGAGACCATGGCCGGTATTGGCACAGAGCATGTTAGGGCACCGCGCTTGACTTTGATAGGAGAAGAAAGAGAAAATATCGTACAGATCATACAGGAAGGTCTGGAAAACAGACCACAATTGGAATCTTTAAAAACCAGTGTGTAATGCAAATTGATGAGGTATTAAACCAATCTTCAAAAGCCTTTAACCTTTATAAAAAGACTTCACTGGCAGATAGGGCCGCTTTTCTGAGGAGCATAGCCTCCTGTTTGGAGGACATAAAAGAGGAGCTGATACCGACTGCCTGTGAAGAATCCCACTTGCCGGAAGGAAGGATTACCGGGGAATTAGGAAGAACCACCGGACAGGTCCGGCTTTTCGCCCAATATGTGGAGGAAGGCAGCTGGCTGGAGGCGACCATTGACCATGCAGATCCGGACAGGACACCCGTTCCAAAACCTGATTTACGCAGGTACTTGGTGCCTTTGGGACCGGTCGTGGTCTTCGGAGCAAGTAATTTTCCTTTGGCCTTTTCCACCGCCGGTGGGGACAGCATTTCGGCTTTGGCCTCTGGCTGTAGCGTAGTCTACAAGGGCCATCCTTCTCATCCCAAAACCTCTCTTTTGGTCTATGGGGCCATTAAAAAAGCCCTCCAAAATAGCGGCTTGCCGGAAGGTGTTTTCCAGCACGTGGAAGGAGGAATTGAAGCAGGGCAGGAATTGGTAAAGCATCCCTTGACAAAGGCTGTAGGTTTTACCGGTTCGTACAAAGGAGGAAAAGCCTTGTTTGATCTGGCCAATAGTCGGGAAGAGCCCATTCCGGTATATGCGGAGATGGGCAGCATCAATCCTATTTTCGTTCTTGAAAACCAGTTAAGCACCGGTTTACAAGGGCTGGCCGCCAATTATGCCCAGTCCCTCACCTTGGGTGTTGGGCAGTTCTGTACCAATCCTGGAGTGATCTTGGTCCCTGAAAAATATGCCGAGGAATTTGCCAAAGAAACGGCCAAAAGTCTTGAGGCCATCGATGGACAAAAGATGTTGAACGAAGGGATTCAGCAGACGTATGCTGGAAGTTTAAAGGCTTTTGAAACTACTTCAGCCTTGCAGTGGGCAAAAAAAGCGGAGGGTGTGGAAGCCGGATATCCTGCCCTGGCCAGGACTGACCTGAAAAGCTGGTTAGCGGACAAATCCCTCAGAGAAGAGGTGTTCGGACCATTTGGAATGGTGGTCACTTATGAAAACCAGGCCGAATTGTTGAAAGCAGCCAGAACACTGGAAGGGCAGTTGACCATTACCCTATGGGCAACAAAAGAGGAGCTGGCCGAGCAGGAAGAGCTGATCAGTGAGTTGCAGGAAAAATGCGGTAGATTGCTTTACGGGGGTGTCCCAACCGGCGTGGAGGTAGGCTACGCCATGCAACACGGAGGGCCTTTCCCTTCCACAACAGATAGCCGTTCCACTTCAGTGGGCGTATATGCCATTAAGCGATTTGCCCGGCCGCTGGCTTTGCAGAATTGCCCTGAGGATTTGCTGCCTGATGCTTTGAAGGAATCCAATCCATTAGGTATTCCAAGGACAGTGGATGGTAAACTGTTGTCTTATATGTTTGATGCTAATTAATTGAATGAAAAAAACATTTAGTTGTATTGATGCCCATACCTGTGGCAATCCCGTGCGGGTGGTCACAGGTGGTGTCCCTTTCCTGGAAGGGGAAAATATGTTCGAGAAAAGGCAGTTTTTCGTAGAACATTACGATTGGATTCGTCGGGGATTGATGTTTGAGCCCCGTGGACATGATATGATGTCGGGCTCCATGCTATATCCGCCACATGATCCCGAAAATGACGTGGCAGTACTGTATATTGAGACCAGCGGCTGCCTGCCCATGTGCGGGCATGGCACCATTGGGACAGTCACCGTGGCCATAGAAGAAGGGTTGGTGGTTCCCAAGGAAGCGGGAAAGCTTCGCCTGGAAACCCCTGCAGGTCTGGTGAGGGTAAGCTATCAGCAAGAAGGAGAACAAGTGAAATCAGTCAAGCTGACCAATGTGGCCAGTTTTGTGATTGCCCAGGACCTGACCATTGCTTGTGAAGAATTGGGAGAATTGACCTTTGATGTTTCCTATGGGGGGAATTTCTACGCCATTATCGATCCCCAGGAAAACTTTACAGGCTTACAGGACTTCACTGCGGAGCAGTTGATAGTCATGAGCAGAAAGCTGCGTAAAGCGATCAATGAAGCTTATGAATTTGTCCATCCGGAAAATCCCAGGATCAATGGACTGAGCCATATCCAGTGGATAGGTAAGCCCTTGGACGGAGCCTCCCATGGCCGGAATGCTGTTTTCTACGGGGACAAGGCAATTGACCGTTCTCCTTGTGGAACAGGCACCTCGGCCCGAATGGCGCAGCTGCATGCCCGGGGAAAACTAAAGGCCCACCAAGCCTTTGTCAATGAAAGTTATATCGGATCGAAATTTACCGGGGAAATTGTGGATACGACCACAGTGGGAGGGATACCGGCGATCGTTCCCAGTATAGAAGGCTGGGCAAAGATTACCGGGTACAATACCATTTTTCTGGACGATGATGATCCTTATGTGCACGGATTTCAAGTGATTTGAGGGGAGATGCTGGAGAAAAGTACGAAGTACGAAGTATTAAGTACAAAGTACGAGAGGGAGGTTGAAGTACGAATAAAGGCCCTTTTCGAATATAACCCAAATAGCATTCAGCGTTTTTCTGAATGCTTCTACTTTATTTAAGTAAGTGTTTATGCAACCAACGATTGTAATAGGAGGAGGGATAGTCGGTCTTTTTACGGCTTATTATCTCCAGAAAGAAGGGGAAGAGGTCATTGTCCTGGACAAAGGGGACATGGAGGAAAACTGTTCCACAGGCAATGCCGGGATGATTGTCCCCAGCCATATTGTGCCTTTGGCCTCACCGGGGATGATTTCGAAAGGGATTTCGTGGATGTTTTCATCCAAAAGCCCTTTTTATATCCAGCCCCGGCTGGACAGACGTTTATTGGAATGGTGCCTGCTGTTTTACCGCAATTCCAATGCCCAGCATGTGCAGAAATCCATTCCCTATCTCAAAGGGATCAGTCTTTTCAGCAAACAGCTTTACTTGGATTTTGTAGAGGAGCATGGCAATGAGGGGATCAGGTTGGCGGACAAGGGTTTGCTGATGCTTTACAAAACCAAGGAAGGGGAAAGAGAAGAAAGGGAAATGGCGGAATTGGCCTTAAAAAGTGGCCTAAATGCCGAAGTCTTAAGTAAGGAAGATATCAGCAAACTGGAACCCAACCAGGAAGTGGCAGCAAGGGGAGGCGTCTATTTCCCCGATGATGCCCATCTGTCACCAAAAGATTTGTACCGCTTTTTGAAGCAGCAACTTACCGCCAATGGGGTGAAGCTGAAAAGTGGGGTGAACATTACCGGTTTTGAAAAGCGGGCAGATAAAGTGGAAGCGGTGCTTACCAATGAAGGGAAGATCGCTTGTGGCCAGGTGATGGTATGCGCAGGTTCATGGTCAGACCAGATTGCCAAAATGCTTGGTTTTAGCTTGCCCATGATGGGAGGCAAAGGATACAGTTTTGAGCTTCCCAATACCCCTGAGCTGATGCAGGCCAGTATCCTTACAGAGGCAAGGGTATCCCAAAGCCCCTACGGCGATAAAGTGAGGTTTGGCGGGACAATGGAGATATCCAACCAAGCCGACAAAATACGATTAAACAGGGTGCAGGGTATTTATGATTCCATAAAGGCCTATTACCCGGAATTCCAAGCAGCATTTCCTAAGGAAAACCAGATATGGAAAGGCATGAGGCCATGTTCACCGGACGGCCTGCCTTATATCGGCAAAGCTCCCAAATGGCAGAATGTAGCCTTTGGGGCAGGCCATAGCATGATGGGGCTAAGTTTGGCACCTGCTACCGGAAAGATCCTGGCCGGGCTGGTCAAAGGCAAGGAAGGGGAGGTTAAGATAGATGCCTTTGCCGTGGGGAGGTATGTGAAGTGAGGAAAGTATTAAGTACGAAGTAGGAAGTACAAAGTACGAGGTACGAAGGAATGATGATAAAATGGGTTTGATGTCATTCACTTCCCTTACCGTTAACTTTTACCGTTTCCGTCGCTGAGCGAATGATGGAACCATTGACTGTGCTTACCCTGATTTCGTATTCCCCCGGGACCATAGAGGTATTGAAGGGGATTTCCAGTTTTCCATCAGGACCGATTTTTTCATGCTCTCCCCAGTAAAGGATTGTTCTGAAATCCGGCAAATGGGAATCAGCATCGGTTTGAGGGGTGTTAAACTTCCACAGCATGGGCTGTTGGATCTGGGGGTATTCCAGATACAGTGCCCCTTCGGGCAGGGGGAATCCACCAAAATCGTTACCAAAGGATTTGAAATTGATCGCTCCATCAAACCGGTTGTCCCCGATATAAAAGTTTCTGTTGATCACCTCTATCCTTTCGATGCTATCTGCCTGGTAATTTCCCAGGGCATCACTGTTAAACACGGGCATGGCATCGATCAGCATAAGGGGATTGTCCTTGTAGGTACGGTTTTCGGGAAAATTGGCAAGCCTGAAGTGGTACTTGCCTGAATTTTTCCGGACCAATACGGTAGGGACATATTCTTTCAGGGTGGTGGCCAGGTCCTCGAAGCGGTTGTATTCGTCTAAATTGTAACTCCTGTCGGCCGTATATCCGGTTATAATGGGAAGTGGTTCCTGGGCAACCGGTTTCTGGTAATAGTCACTGGTAGAATAGGAAAGCACCAAGTCATCCAGTATCGCTTGGTCTTTTTTTGTAAGCACTAAAGGCGGGAGGTTAAGCAGTTCCTTGCCGGGTGCAGGGGCAAAGGGCTGCTGTATGGAAAGGTCAAAAGGAGCATTCGTTTGGGCGGTTTGCAACAATAAGAAGTCATAAGCTTTCATGGGGCCAAGCTCAAAATAAACCTCTCCCTTTTTATTGGCTTTGCCCAAATACAAGGCGGAATTATTGCCGTGGGCAGAAAGGAAATAAACACGGCTTGTGTCAAGGGTATTTTCAGAAACGAGACCTTTAATGATGTGGCCTCTTAACTCCGGAACAATCTCCTCCTGGGCCGCTCTGGAATGATCGCCGCCATCTACCAAGGGATACAGGTCAGCAAGGAAGGGGTTCTTTCTGCTGATGGAAACAGTGACTTCTTGTCCCGCATCCCCCGTGATGGTAAGTTTTCCGGCTTCGTCCGTATCCAAAAGTTCCTTTGAAAGAGACATTTCTATGGGATTTTGCTGTTCCTCCTTTTTCCAAATGACTTTGTCAGATGCAATGTCTTTTGGCTTCAGATGGGGATTGATCACGGTAATGAGGCTATGGTGATAGTTTTTTTCATCTTTCATACTAGCAGCCAGCCGGGTGTAGAGCCTGAAGAGGTAATGGTCAGAGGGGATTTCAGCTGGGACAGAGAGGGATGCCGATGCCTGGCCCTTATCCAGGGGAATGATAGTCCCTGCCATCCGTTCGCCTTGACGGTTGATCAGTTCTGCATAGGCCATTTTTGAAGGGGTGGGGCCACCTTTCATCCTGATGTCCACAAAAAGCGGTATGGTTTCTCCGGCTACTGAAATCGTTTTGCTTTTATGGACATGGACGGTTTCGGTAAAAACCGCTTGGCTTGTACTTTGCCATGCTGATGCATGGGATATCGGTAAAAAGAGCAAGAAAAATAGGTAAACAACATTTCTCATGGTTTTGATAGCTTAGTATTCCCAAAAATCAGGTTTTTCTTTTGTCCCTCTGAGGGTACAGTCAGTACATTTGGTACTAGCCCCGACGTAGGCGGTAATGCGGGTAGGGTCGTTGGCTGAACTTATAGGGGAGACGGGAACCCTGAAATTATTGTTAAACACGATGGAAATATCGGAAACAGGAACCGTGTCTGTCGAAAATTCGCAGCCCGCATAGTAGGGATTATTTACCCGCCAGTCATCAATTTCATGTCGGCCTATGTAAATGCGCTTATCTGAGGTTGTGCCTACTGTTACATAGCCGATGGCTTTGGCTGCGGAGTTGGATTCATGATGGATATTGGTGCCCAGTACAGAGGGCAGCGGACTGAAAATTCCTCCGATATCATCGGAGTTCTTCCTGAGGATTTCATAGAAATCATAGGCTTCTTTGGATACCGCCCGTTGCCGAACCCTGATGGAATAGCGTCTTCCCAATTTTTCAGAGCCATAGGGGATTTGCTGGATTTTCTTTTGGTGGATCAAATGGTCCTGGTATTGTCCCGATGAGCCTATGACGACCTTACTCGAGGTTTCTGAAAGAAAACATTCATGGGTCATTTCATTGGAGTTTCTGTAGACCACTGTGTCTTTGGTCTCGCTCAACCGGACATATTTCAGAAAACTGATCAGGGGTGTGCTGAACATCCAGGTTTCCTCAAAGTCCCAGACAAAATACTGGGCATCTTCATTTCCTATGGTATTGACATAAATCTCGACTTCCCTATTTTCATTTTGGATAAAGCCAATTTCATCTATGGTTGGCGTTAAGGTGGGCATGATCCAGTCGCTTTGATATTTTCCTTTGCCGGGGATATTGATGATTAAGCGGTGCTGGTTTTCACTGTTAAAATGGTGGTCCAAGGTGTAAGTGCCAGATAACGTGCGCTGCATGGAATGCTGTATTTCTTCGCCTCCCTGGGTTCGGTAGGCTATGACGATATCTGCATCAGGTACATTCCTGAAGCTGTTCTCGCCTGAGCCAATAGGAGAAGTATAGCTCAAACTGATTTCAGATACGCCGCCTTCCACTTCAACATTTCCTTCTACCACCAGGACTTCCAGGTCTTCCTGATTGATCTCTGGATCGTAAATCTCCCGGCATCCCTGCCAAATCAAGGCGAGGAGTAAGATAGGAACGGCTAGATGGCTGTTTTTCATAGCGGATTCAAAATTTAAAATTGTAGGTGATGTAAGGGATGGGCTGCGCAAAAATGGACAACTGGTATCCTCTCAATATTCCCTTTACAGGCATATAGTATACAGAGTAGGGGTTGTTTCTTCCCAAAACATTGTAGACCCCCAAAGACCAAGAAGCATGGGCGAGTTTTTTGATCTTGTGGCTTCCTTCCAGGTTCAGCGACAAGTCTATTCGGAAATAATCCGGGATTCGATAGGCGTTCCGATCAGAATAGTAGACCTGCTCGGAGCCGTTATAGTTAAACTTGGCTACAGGCAAGGTAATGGGGCGTCCGGTACTGTAATTGGCGTTCATGGATACATTTGCCCTTTGGTTAAACTCATAATTGGCCACCAGCATGATATCATGTGGCTGGTCAAAATTACTGGGGTACCATTTTCCTTCATTGACTTTTTCGGCCGGTTCATTAGGAGAGGTCTGTAGAAGCGAGCGTGAGAAGGTATAGCTAAGCCAGCCGCTAAGCCTTCCTGTAGGCTTTTTGATCATCAGTTCGGCCCCATAAGCCTGCCCGTCGGTATTGAGTACATCCTGTTCGAGTTCATTGTTGAGCACGAGTTCTGCCCCGCTTCTGTAATCAATCAGGTTTTTCATGCTTCTGTAGTAGACTTCCAGGGAGGTTTCCAGTATTCCCTGATCCAGGTTTTTGTACAGGCCCAGGGAGAACTGCCGGCCTTGTTGGGGCTTGACATGGGGGTCGCTGAGCTTCCAGGTATCGGTAGGGGTGACGGCTGAGGTATTGCTCAGTAAGTGGATATATTGCCGGGTCGTATGGAAACCTGCCTTGAGGGAAGTGAAATTGTCCAATAGATAGCGGAGAGACATCCTGAACTCAGGGGCATGATAGGTTTCGATGACTTCATTGTTTTGATAACGCTTTTGTCCGGTGATGGTGGATTCGTTTTTACCGATACCGGGAGCATATTCGAATAGCTCATGGGGACCTAGGAAGTTGTACACTACATAGCGGATGCCATATTCGGCGGTGAGCTTTTCGTTGATTTCAGCCACCTCGTTAATAAACAGCGCGGTTTCCATTGCTTTTTCTCTGTAGACTGTAGCAGGCAGTACAACAGATGATTCTCCAAAGGGCTGCTGGCTGCCAGGATTAAGCTGGTAATGGATATTGTCCAGGCCGAATTTTAACGTACGATGGGCCTTATAAGCATAGTCAAAATGAAGTTTGAAATTTAGTTGGCTAATGTCAAAGTCAAAATCAAAAGCATTGAGGGCATCTTCACGGCCTGAAATACCAAAACGGTAATGGTCATAACCCAGCATCATATTGCTTTCAAGCTGATCGTTGAAGTAATGGCTCCAGTTGAGGTTAATGTTTCTGTTGCTGTATCGGTAGGTGGTGTCCTGATCAAAATTGAAGTGGTCCTGGCTCCAATACGTGGAGAGTTTTAGCACATTTTTTTCGTTGATGTCATGTTTTACGTTGACGTTCAGGTCGTAAAAAGAAGCCCCGGCAGCATTGAAGTCTGACTTTTCATTGACCAGGTCCAGCAGCCAGTTGCCATAAGTGGTTCTGCCACTGACCAGGAAACTGGTATTGTCACCGATAGGACCATCC
This sequence comes from Echinicola sediminis, assembly GCF_054777495.1. NCBI lineage: Bacteria > Pseudomonadati > Bacteroidota > Cytophagia > Cytophagales > Cyclobacteriaceae > Echinicola > Echinicola sediminis. Next base: position 10,305 of record NZ_BAAHAP010000021.1, read on the forward strand.
AAGGTAAGCCTACTGGTCAATAGTCCAATACCGCCCTTGCCGTGGAGTTTTTCCTGATTGCCATAATTGCCTTGAATGTCCAGCACGGAAGAAAGTCTTCCTCCAAGGTTGGCGGGCATTCCTGCCTTATGCAATTCCACTTTTTCGACCATGTCGGTATTAAATGAGGAGAAAAAGCCAAACAAATGAGAAGGGTTGTAGATGGTACTTTGGTTGAGCAGAATAAGGTTTTGATCTGCCGCGCCTCCCCTGACATTAAAGCCCACACTGGACTCCCCAACGGTCTTTACCCCCGGGAGGGTCAGGATGCTTTTGATGACATCCACTTCCCCCATGGTGGAGGGAAGTTTCTTCATGGTTTCTACCGGTATCACTTCCACGCCCATTTCTGTACGGTTGACATTGGAAAGCCTATCGGAACTGACCACCACCTCATCCAGGGAAACAATGCTTTCATCAATTTGAAGCTTCAGGTGTCCAGGCCCCAAAAGCTCAAGCTGGCGCTGCTCCTGAAACTGCCCCAAATGCTGGATGTATAAGGTATGACGTCCTTTCGGCAGGGAAATACTAAAGTGCCCGTTTTCATCGGTGATGGCCCTGGTGTAGTCATTTTTTTCAAAGATCACTGCCCCAAAAATCGGTTCTCCTGATTTCAGACCATAAACAGTCCCGCTCAACTCCGCCTTTTCACTGTTGTTGATGGGAGACTCTGTACCTATGACCCAGAGTTTGTTTTTGCTGTAGGCCCTTTCCAGTGTACTCTCGTCATATTGTTCGGAGGGGGATGTCTTCGTAGTATCGGATTTGAAAAAATCTTTGGAAAGGCCAGTGTAAAACTGTTGCTTGCGGTGGATAAAGACCCTGTTTTTGTCGTCAATGGTAAAACGGATCCCTGTATTTTCGAAGATAAGCTCCAAAACATCCTTTAGCTCATTATTATTGGCACTGACATTTACCTTTACCTCTGCCACATCTTCCGGTTTGAAGTAAAAGCGAAAACCTGTTTTGGTCTCCATATTGTTGGCAAATCGGCTGAAGCTGATGCCGGGAAAAAGACCGGAGATGGTTTCTTTTTCAGTTTCCTGCCCCATTGCATTGGAAGATAGTAGAACCAAGAGGGCAAGCAAAAATGGGTAAAGGGCGCCTTTCATAGCTTAGTTGTTATCAAAATCAGAGACATAATTTGCAGCAACGTTCACCAGGCTCGAGGCGGTTTGCTTTTTATACTTCAGCTTTGCTTTTTTGAGGCTTCTATTTATCTGCCTTTTTGAAATTCCCAGGGCTTTTGCCAGGTCCTTTTTGTTGTTGATCCGATAAAACTTGTCCCCGATTTCAATAAAGTAATGGGTGCGGTAGCTAAATTCAAAATGCTTGCTTGCTGAAGCATTGTAGTCTTTTTTAAGGTTCTCCTCCTTGGTGTGCTTTACCAGTACAATCAACTTTTGATCCCACAGTACTTCGTAATAGCCACTTTTATGAAAGGCATATCCCTGGTTTACGGGGGATTTGATGAATTTTCTATTTGTGGGGAGTACGAAAGAATTGATTTTTTGGGCATTCAGCACGATGCGCTGAAAATTATTGGGATGATAGGTGATCAATTGATCCTTTTGTATATCATAATTCAACAGGATATCGGTATAGGTGAAACCGTTTATGGTGATTTGCCCTTTGACAAAATCGTTGGATATTAGAAAAGGACTTCCCTCGATGTGAAAGGCCTCCCCAACGGCATATTGTCCCCCAGAAAACACTTCCTGTGGAAACGGTATGATCTTTTTATAGGCAGAAACAAGCCCTTGATCAGTCTGCTGATCTGTTTGTGAAAATCCTTGCTGTCCCAAAATGCAGCACAGGTAGAAAAAAAGTAGTTGGGAAAAATGCTTCATAGTTGGCTAACACTAAGAATTTGGTTGATAAAGGAAGTAATATATTCTTAAAAAGAGATCGATGACCCGGATATTGTTGGGACATTTCGAATTAAGCTCGCAATAAAGTCAAAGTCAGCATTTATTACGTGGATGGGGCAGCAAATGTTTTAACTGGTCAAAACTGATAAAATCGAATATGTATATCCGCAAAGACAGCAGTAGCTCTTCTAAATTAGCAAACCATCTCTCACAGAATGCACAGAAACCCACAGAAAAGGTTTTTAAATTTCGTTAAATCCTGTCTAACGCCAGGTAGATCTGTGGAATCTGTGAGAAATAAATTTACTGGTGTAATTTACGTTAATCGTAAAATCGAATATTGAAACGGCTTTTATCATTTGATAAACGGGGAGCTGAGGAGACTTAATAATACGCTTTGAAATAAATGTTTATAATGATAAATTCATTTCTGCTATTGTTATAAGCACCACTGAAAGAATTTTAAGGAATGAAAGTCACGGTTTTTAGCATTCATAAGTTTGAAAAGGAGTTCCTCGAGCAGGCCCTCAATGGGCACGAGCTTAAATATATCGATACCCGTTTGAACGAAGATACGGCGAGTTTGGCCCAAGGCAGTGATGCCGTTTCGATTTTTGTCAATGATGAGGCTTCTGCGCTGGTGTTGGAAAAGCTAAGTGCTTTGGGAGTGAAATATTTGGCCTTACGATCGGCAGGTTTCAATCATGTGGATTTGAAAGCTGCTGAGCAACTTGGGATCAAGGTGGCCAGAGTGCCCGAATATTCCCCCGCCGCCATAGCAGAGCATACAGTGGGACTAATGCTTGCCCTCAACCGTAAACTATGCAGGGCCCATCAACGGGTGCGGGAGCTGAATTTCTCCCTGGACGGTTTGGTTGGTTTTGATATGGAGGGGAAAACAGTGGGGGTAGTCGGTACGGGAAAGATAGGGGCCAAGGTGGTGAAAATTTTAAATGGATTTGGGTGCAAAATCCTGGCCTACGATCCTTATAAAAATGAGAAGTTGGAGCAATGGTATGGTTTGGAATACGTGGGCTTTTACAAACTGTGTCAGGAGTCGCATATTATTACTTTACATCTTCCACTTTCTCCAGAAACGCAGTATATGATCAATAAAGATTCTATCCATAAAATGCGTGGAGGCGTGATGCTGATCAATACCAGCAGAGGTGCCTTGGTCAATAGCCGGGATGTGATCGGCGGTCTGAAAAGTGGAAAAATAGGAGCAGTGGGAATGGATGTTTACGAAGAGGAGGGCGCTTTGTTTTTTGAGGATCATTCAGAAGATATCTTGCAAGATGATGTGATTGCACGTCTCATGACTTTCCAGAATGTCATGATCACCAGTCACCAGGCTTTTCTGACAAAGGAGGCATTGGAGAAAATAGCGGCGGTTACTGCACAGAACCTCGATTGTTGGGCAGGCAAGCGGTCCAGTCCCAATGAACTCCATCCATAGCCATTTTGCAGGCTATCCATATTTTTTTTGAATTAGTTGCCTAAGGCGGGCTATTTGGTTAAATTAACGTAACACGCATCAATTAGCAGGCTCCATCCCTAAGATCAGGAGCGTCAGGCGAAATTGCTTTTAGTTAAGTTGCTGATTTTTGGTAATCAAAGGGGCGGAAAGAATACGGGAAACTCATATGGACATCCCCGTTATAACTTTCGTATAAATAATGTAAGGAAAGTTTTATTCAATGATGATGTTAGTCAAAGGAGGTTTGAACATGACAGCAGAAGTTGGAGTTCCAAACGAAGATCTACCGGTTCACCCCAATGGGGATCTTTATACCGGGTTTTATGCTTTGGGTGAACATTGGCGGTCAGACTTGGCCTTTTATAAGGACGAGTTGAGGTTTCTCAAGGACCTAATGGGCAAGTACTTCTACAGGTTTATGGAAGACATTGACATGATTTATGTCCGTAGGGTCGAAAACCGTTTGATGATTTTGGAGAGAAGGAGGGAAGAAGTGGATGCTAAAATCCGCCGGCAGATGAAAGAAATCAGTAAACAGGTTCAATCGGGCAACACTTCTCCAAACCGAAATATAATTGTTCATCAGGAGGAGCTGGAAACACTTATTGCTGTGTTTGCTAAAGATTTCAGGAACCTAAAGAAAAAGATTTTTAAGCTGGTTGAAGAGGGGCTGGACCAATTTCAAAAAAAGCAGTGATTTGGGGGGAAATTGAGATTCATTGAAGCAGATGGGATTTTCTAGCATGGTGTTTGTTTAAAATTTATTATTATTTCTGTTTTATATGATGAAAAAACAGGATATTTTAATAGTTATATATTGTTAATTAATTTAAACCACTAAAAATTGTAAAATTATGGGTGAAGGAAAAGTTTGGATAGCTTTAACAGCAGGTTTGGCTGCAGGAGTTGCATTAGGCGTAATGTTCGCACCCGATGAGGGTGGAAAGACCAGAAAAAAATTCCAAAAGCAAGGTGAGGAATTGGCTCACACCTTAAATGGAAGAATGGACAAAAAATTCGATGAGCTAAAAGGGGCCATCAATGAATTGACCAAAAAGGTCAAGTCCCAAAAAGAGGCATTGATGGCCAAAGAAGCCTAGTCCAATAAACCAGAAAATGGACCGACAGTTATGTCGGCCACTATTTTATCCCCTCCCTTCCGGAGGGGATTTTCTGTTATAGGCCGAGTCATCTTTCTGATTAATTGACCTAGAGAAAAAAGTTAATCTGTGTATCCACAATGTTGCACGTAACCAAATCTTATAAGGTTCTTATTGCTTTCTGTTCTTTTCCATTGATGAAAAGAACCAAACCTCGCCTACCGGGAGGCAGGAATCTAGGCCATGGAGCCTTCTTCAAATTGAGTGAATTGGTTTTCGATTACGATCAGTTTGTCTCAATTTGATTTTGTGCCATTTGCCGTAGGCTAAAAATGAGTGGATCTCGCTCGTCCACTTCGCGAACTAACTCATTTTTTTAACGCCTCCATCAACTGTCCCAAAACCGAATGCTCCAAAGGCCTTTAGGAGGATTTCAGTTAAGTATTTTGTTTAATTTGTACTACGTGTAAAATTCCGGAGAGTCAGAAAAGTTAAACAAAATATTTGCCTTTAAATCATAATATTTACCAAGGGTAATGGAAGATTTAAACAAACTTTATAATTTGGGGCACTCAACCTAAAATTTAATTTTGTGAAAGTTAATCATTATACCAAAGCCGATGCCCTTAAGGCGCTGCTTGTTTTATGTTTCTTGTTTTTTAATTGTATTCCTGCTTTTAGTCAGGATAAAGACCGGCCCAATGTATTGTTTATTCTGGTGGATGACCTGGGGTACCATGACCTCAGTGTTACCGGAAGTGATTTTTATGAAACCCCTCATATTGATGGATTGGCCAAGTCCTCTTTCCAGTTTGTACAAGGCTACACGGCGGCGAGGGTTTGTAGCCCTGCCAGGGCCAGCATCATGACGGGGGTAAGCCCAGCGGTTCATGGAATTACCGATTGGATTGGAGCTCCGGAAGGAGAGGACTGGAGAAAGTACGGTCGGCACACCAAGCTATTGCCTCCCAGCTACCGGCATGATCTGGACCCGCGCTTGTTGACACTCCCTCAGGCGCTTAAAGAGAACGGCTATGAAACCTTTTTTGCGGGAAAGTGGCATTTAGGCGGAGAAGGATCCTTGCCGGAGGACAGGGGTTTTGACATCAATGTAGGTGGTTGGGACAAAGGGAGTCCCATGGGCGGCTATTTTGCTCCATATGTCAATCCTAAAATGGAACAAGGGCCTGATGGGGAAAATTTGAGTTTGAGATTGGCCAATGAAACGGCAGATTTTATCGGTAGAGCCCATGAAAAGCCCTTTTTTGCCATGCTTTCTTTTTATGCCGTACATGGCCCCATTCAAACAACGGAGGAAAAATGGAACCGGTACCGCCAAAAGGCAGTGACGGAAGGAATCCAGGAGCATGGATATGAAATGGAAAGAAGGTTGCCGATTAGAAAAGTCCAGGACAATCCTGTTTATGCTGGATTGGTGGAGACGATGGATGAAGCGGTGGGAAAGGTGCTTTCTGCATTGGAGCAGGCCGGTCTGGAGGACAATACCATTGTGATTTTTACCTCTGACCATGGAGGAGTAGCTTCTGGAGACAATTTTTCCACTTCCAACTTGCCACTAAGGGGTGGCAAAGGTTACCAGTGGGAGGGTGGACTCAGGGTGCCTTATTTTATCAAGGTGCCTGGTATGGCCGCCAATAAAGAGATCGATTATCCGGCCAGTGGAATAGACTTTATGCCTACGGTGTTGGATTTGGTGGGTACAAAACCCAAAATGTCCAGCGAGATAGAGGGGATCAGCTTGGTTCCGGCCATGAAAGGGAAGCGTTTGAAAGGAAGACAGTTGTATTGGCACTATCCCCACTACGGAAACCAAGGCGGAGACCCCAGTTCAGTAGTGAGAGACGGAAAATGGAAATTGATTTATTATTGGGAAGATCAGGCCGTGGAACTTTATGATCTTGAGAAGGACCCTTCAGAGGAAAACGACCTTGGGAACCAAGAAGTGAAAATCCGGAGCCGTTTAGAAAAAGACCTGATGAAATGGCTGATGGCTACCAGTGCCAGCAAGCCTCGACCTGATCCAGCCTATAATGCCAGTGAAGAGAAAAAGGTGTTGGACGGGGCAAGAGACAAAAGGATGCCACAATTGGAAAAGGAACGAATGCAGATGTTTGCTCCTGAATGGAAGCCCAACGCAGATTGGTGGGGCAGTAAGGTGACAAAAGACTAGCGAACACATCATTTATAAAGCAATAACACTATTGTCCATGCATAAAATAACCTTAGTAGTAGTTCTTTTGGCACTCTTCTCCTGCCAAACCAAGAAAGAGGAGCAAGTGAAAAAGCCCAATATTCTTTTTCTGTTTGCCGATGATTATACTTATGAAGCCATCCATGCCCTTGGAAACGGAGTGATTGAAACGCCCAACCTGGATCGGTTGGTAAGCGGCGGGACTTCCTTTACACATGCCTATAATATGGGAGGCTGGAATGGAGCGATTTGTGTGGCTTCCCGCGCAATGATGATTTCAGGGAGGCATCTTTGGCGATCCCAGGAAATCTCAAAAGCCTGGGGGGCAGGGGATTCAGTGGCATTGGAGCAGACCTGGGGAAGGCTGATGGCCGATGCCGGATATGATACCTATATGACTGGTAAGTGGCATGTAGAAGCTCCCGCTGAGAAGGTTTTCCAGGTAGCAAAACATATTAGACCGGGAATGCCGAAAGATTTATGGAACACTGTTCCGGATAAGGCAGCTCTTTTTGAGGCTGTAAAAAATGGGGAGGATATAAGTGAGATAAGGCCAAAAGGGTATTTTAGGCCTTTAAGTGAAAAGGACAGTTCATGGGCTTCTTCCGATACCGCATACGGAGGTTTTTGGGAAGGAGACAAACATTGGAGTGAAGTGGTCAGGGATGATGCGGAGGATTTTTTGAAACAGGCCCAGAGCCAAGACAATCCTTTCTTTATGTACATTGCCTTCAATGCCCCTCATGACCCGAGGCAGGCACCGAAGGAATTTTTGGATAAGTATAATGTGGATGATATTCCACTGCCCGAAAACTGGCTACCTGAGTACCCTTATAAGGATGCTATCGGAAATACCGTAGGTTTGAGGGATGAAGCTTTGGCACCATTTCCAAGAACCCCTTTTGCCATCAAGACCCATTTGAAGGAATATTATGCAATAATCACCCATTTGGATGAACAAATTGGGAAAATCTTGGATGCCCTGGAAGCATCAGGTAAGATGGAAAATACCTATATCTTTTTTACAGGGGATCATGGTTTATCCGTAGGGCACCATGGGTTGCTTGGGAAGCAAAGCATGTTTGACCATAGTATCAGGGTACCTCTTTTGGTTAAGGGGCCTACCATTCCAGCTGGAAAATCCATAGATCATGATGTATATCTGCAGGATATTATGGCCAGCAGTCTGGAACTGGCAGGGATTTCCAAACCTGAATATGTGGAATTTCACAGCTTTTTGGATTTAGCCCGGGGAGATCAGCAAGAGGGATACTATCAGGATGGGATTTATGGTGCTTATATGAATTCACAAAGGATGATCAGAAAGAAGAACTATAAGCTTTTGGTGTATCCAGCTATCAACAAGGTGTTGCTCTTCGATCTGGAAAAGGATCCTTTGGAAATGCATGATATTGCCGGTGAGCCCGGACAAGACGTTCGGGTGAAGGAGATGTTTTCTGATCTGCTAAAACTTCAAAAAGAAATGGGGGATCCCCTTGACCTTACAGCGATGAAGAGTGATTTGTAGGTCAGCAATCCTGGTGATGCGATGTTCAAGAATATAAAAACGTATTCTAAATGTGGAAAACAAGAGGAAGTTTTTTATTTTCATGTGAATTTAATAGATAGTATTTCATTAACCTTTAAATAACAACAAAACCCAAAGTACATGAATCACGCAATAAAAAGGACTGCCTTGTTCAATGCCAGTTGTCTGGCATTGATTGTGACCTCCATGACTTTTGCTGTCCGGGCAAAACTGGAGGGAGTATTGGATACGGAATTTCAACTGACCAGCACCGAAATAGGTCTTGCATTTGCTCCAGCCTTTTGGGGCTTTACCTTGGCCATGATTATTGGAGGTCCCTTGGTGGATTACTTCGGTATCAAAAAGATCGTTTGGATGGCTTTTTTCAGTCATCTGGTGGGGATAGTACTTACCATTTTTTCCACGGAATTTTATTCCTTCTTTTTAGGAACCATGTTTATCGGTATCGGAAATGGAATGGTGGAAGCTGCCTGTAACCCTCTGGTGGCGAGTTTATACCCAGAAAACAAAACGAAAATGCTCAACCGCTTTCATGTTTGGTTTCCCGGGGGAATTGTTATCGGCAGCCTGATCGGCTATCTGATGATGGACATCCTTAGTCTGCCGTGGCAACTTTTAGTGGCGGTTTTATTTGTTCCATTGGTGACGTATGGGGTGCTGTTTTTGGGCAAAGAATTGCCAAAAACAGAACGGGTGACCATGGGGGTGTCCACCAAGGATATGTGGAAGGCCGTGGTATCTCCGCTGTTTCTCTTGATGGGATTCTGTATGCTGCTGACCGCATCCACCGAGCTGGGCACTAACCAGCGAATTGAAGCGCTGCTGAGCGGGACTGGAGTATCGGGGATTTTGATCCTGGCTTTTGTAAATGGCATCATGGCTGTTGGCAGGGGACTGGCAGGACCGGTAGTAAAGAAACTTGACACTACTGGTATGTTGTTGTTTTCGGCAGTCTTTAGCTGTATTGGATTGATTTGGTTGAGCAATGTCAGTGGAGGTATGGTTTTCGCCGCCGCTTTTGTGTTTGCTATTGGGATTACCTATTTCTGGCCGACCATGTTAAGCTTCGTGGCGGAGAGGATTCCGGAAAGCGGAGCTTTGGGACTGTCTTTGATGGGAGGATTGGGCATGTTCTCAGTGTCCATTGTCCTGCCTGTAATGGGGAGCTTTATGGATGCTGATAGTGGGGCTTCCACCTTGTCTTATGTAGCGATTTTGCCGGCTGTTTTGATTGTCATATTTTTCTTTTTATTCATGAAGTTCAGGAGTAAAAGGATCGAAAGGGATGTGAAAACCAACGAGGCGCTGTCTTAGTCTCATCCACCCCTCAATAACAAAAAAGGCCTTCCTTGTTGATAAGGAAGGCCTTTTTTGTTAGGATGTCGGCTACTGCGACATCCCTAAGTATTTTCGCATCATCGCGTTTAGTTTGGCAGGCTCAAAGGGCTTGCTGATGATGTCGACCACTCCCGCCTGCAAGGCTTTATTGATGTCATCATCCAAAACGACTGCAGAAAGGCCAATGATAGGAAGTGACTTGTCGTTTTGCTCCATATCTGATATGATGACTTCAGTGGCTTCAAACCCGTTCATCTCAGGCATGTACATGTCCATTAAAATAATGTCGTACTGGCCCTCCTGATACATTTTGATCACCTCTGTACCTGTCTCAGCAATATCGAGCTGGACATTCCAGTCCTTCATGACATGTTTGGCAGCAAACTGATTGATCATATTGTCCTCAGCCATCAGGATTCTAAGGGTAGTGTCAAAAGGTTGAATGACGGTGTCTGACTTATAGTCCTTTTCCAATTGCTTGCTCTTAATTACTTCAAAATTATTTGTAAACGTAAATGTAGAACCTCTTCCAAGCTGACTGTCCACTTCCAGTTTGCCTCCTTTGAGTTGGGCAAGTTTTTTGGTGATGGATAATCCAAGTCCCGTACCCCCATATCGGTGGGTGATATTGGTCTCAGCTTGGGTGAATTCTTCAAAAATTCTTTCCAATTGACTGGGAGACATGCCTATACCAGAATCTTCCACCCTGAAAGCCAGATTGGTTTTACCGTCTTGGTTACCGAAAGCTGATACATGGATCTTTACAAAACCCTTCTCGGTAAACTTAACGGCATTACTGACCAGGTTCATCAAAATCTGGTTAAGTCTAAGTCCGTCTGCTAAGATACACGATGGGACATTATCTTCAATGTGACAAGTCAAATTTATGTTTTTTTCATCGGCTTTGTACTGGAGGATATCCTTGACAGCTCTGACCAGCTGATGGATCTCGGTCTTGTCTCTGATGATGGAGAATTTCTCAGCTTCAATCTTTGAAAGGTCAAGAATATCATCTACTATTCCCAACAATGACTTCGAAGAAATAGCGATCAAATCCATGGTTTTGGATTGTTCTGAAGTCAGGGAAGTGTTTTGGAGTGTTTTGGTCAAAGCGATGATACCACTGATGGGCGTACGGATTTCGTGGCTCATACTGGCCAGAAAGTTTTCCTTAATTTTTTTCGCTTCCTGCGCCAGGTCCCGGGAGCGAATAAGTTCGTTGGTATAGTTCACATGGACGGTGACATCACTCATGTTTAGCATGAGCAGGTTGTTCTTTTGGGTGGCGCGGACTTCAAGCCATCTGGTTTCACCCTGGAAGTTTTTGTATCGGTCCTGAAAGACAATGTGTTCTTTTCCGTCTTTCACCATGTTTTCCAATTCATACTTGGAAATCGATTTTTCTTTGTCCTCGGTATATTCTATCAGGCATTTGTCCCGGATATCTTCGGGCTTATGGTTGAGCACAGTGCTTATTGCGGGATTGATGGAAAGCACACGCAAATCTTTAGGATTGATCCTACAAATAATGTCCGCAGAGTTTTTGACCTCCAATGCATAATTTTCCAGCTCTTCATTTTTCTTTCGGAGCTCACGCTGGGCCCTTGCCAGCTGGGCGAAAGCATCTACTTTTGCCGTGGTTACAAAAGGATCCAGCGGCTTATAAAGGTAGTCCACTGCGCCGGTGTTAAAACCTTTGATGGCGTATTTTGCTTCTTTGGAAATGGCTGTGACGAAGATGATCAGGATCTGCTTGGTCTTGAAGTTTCCCTTAAGGATTTCAGCAAACTCAAAGCCATCCATATCAGGCATCTGCACATCCACCAGAGCTATGGAGATGTCATTTTCCCAGGCAAACCTAAGCGCAGTATTGGGATCGGTGGTTTTAAAAATGGTGAAATCATCACGCTTGATCAGGGCTTCAAGCGCCAGCAGGTTTTCTTCTTTGTCGTCTAGTAGTAGGAGATTGATGTTTTTCATCTAATAAGTTGGTTCAAGGAGTGGTGGGAAGGTGCTTTAGGATGGCGCGCATTTCATCAGGAATAAGGACGGTCTCACATGCACTTATAGCAACTGCAGCAGTAGGCATGGCCGGATATTCGGCAGCCTCAGGATGCTGGGCAAAGGTAAGGCCTCCTGTTTCTTTTATCTGCAGCAGACCTGCGGCACCGTCTGCATTGGCACCTGAAAGAAGGATGCCGACAGCCCCTTGCTGAAATACCTCCGCGGCGGTTTGGAAAAGCACGTCAATGGACGGTCTGCTGAACCAGACTTTTTCGGAATTATCCAGAGAAAGGCTATGGTTGCGTTCTATGAGCAGGTGGTAGCCTGCCGGGGCGATATAGCAGGTGTTTGGTTTTAGTATTTCTCTTTCTTCGGCTTCTTTAACGGTCACTTTGGGATTGGTTTTCTGTAAAATCGCTGCAAGGGTCTTTTCCGGGCTAGATGCCCCCCTGTGAATCACAATGATCACGGGCAATGAAAGGGGGGCAGGCAAAGCATGGATCAAGTCCATCAAGATAGCCAGGCTTCCTGCTGACCCCCCAATTACCAGTAATTGGGCGGACTTTATTTTTTTTTGGTATATGTCAATGGAGCTAGGCAATCTTCTGGTAAATGTTTTCTTTTTCGTCTATTGTCTTATACTGTTTTTTCAAGATTGGATGCCTTAGCTTTTCCTTAGATCCCAGGCAAAGGAATCCCAAGTGGCAAAGGCTTTGTGTCAGCAGTTCCAGGACTTTGTTTCTCAAATGATCATTAAAATAGATCAGGACATTTCTACAGACTACCATTTGGAACTCGTTGAAGCAGCCGTCATTGGCCAAATTGTGGACAGAGAAAAGGGTTTTCTTTCTCAAATCAGCATGGATAATGCCGGCATCCTCATCGGTATGGTAATAATCCGATAAGGAATACTGGCCACCAGCCTGTATGTAGCTCGATGAATATTGTTTGATCTTTCTCAGATCGTAGATCCCTTCCTGCGCTATATCCAAGACCTCTGAATTGATATCGGTACCATAGAGAAAACATTTGTTCAGCAAACCGTATTCTTTAAGCAAAATGGCAAAGGAATAGGTTTCTTCCCCCGAGCTGCACCCCGCATTCCAAACTTTGATGTGGGGGTAGGATTCCAGATAGGGGACAATATTGCCCCTGATGGATAAATAAAAGCTTGGATCCCTGAACATTTCGGTCACGTTGACCGTGATCTGATTGAGGAATTCAGCAAAGAAATCCGTATCGTTGGTCAATTGATGTTTGAGTTCGAAAATGTCCAGCTTAAACTTATTCATGACATAAGTAAACCTTCTCTTCAGCGAAGCCTCTGCATAATCCCCAAAATCATAACCGTGTATGTTTTTGATCAGCCGAATCATTTCTTCAAGCTCTTCAAAAGTAATGGAATAGGTAAAGGTTTCCATAAATCAGTTGCTTAACCAGACTCTCATCAAAGAAAGGAGCTTGTCCATATCAACGGGCTTGGAGATGTAATCATTAGCCCCTGCTTCAATACATTTTTCCCGATCGTTTTTCATCGCCTTTGCCGTCAGGGCAATGATGGGTACTTCTTTGTAAGTGTTTCCGCTGCGGATGTTTTTCATGGCTTCGTATCCATCCATTTCCGGCATCATGATATCCATGAGCACCAGGTCGATCCCCTCCGTTTGCTGTAGCTTGTCCAGGGCCTCTAGGCCATTATTGGCAATTTCCACTTTTAGGCCATGTTGCTGCAAAGAGCTGGACAGGGCAAAGATGTTTCTCATATCATCGTCCACCAATAGCAGTTTCTTCCCTTCCAGGGATTTTAGCCTTTTTGAAGAAGGGCTGCTCGCAGATGATAGTGGGGATTGGGAAGTAGATGAGGTATGAATCTTGCGCATAAACAACTTTACTTCATCCAAAATACGCTCATTTGACTTCGGGGTTTTGACGACTACGGCATTGCTGTAATTTAGGATTCTGGTGGAAAGGGCTTCAGGAAGCATCATGGCCGTATTGATAATCACAGGGGTTTCGGCATTTTTTTCCGTGGATTTGATGCTGTCCAAAACATCCTCTCCAGGGATGTCAGGCAAGTTTAAGTCGAGAATGATGCTGTCAAAGCGCATGGCTTCAGCTTTTGCTATGCCTTCATTACCGGTGAAAGCCTGTATGATCTCATATCCTTCCTCCTGAAGTTTTGTTTTCAGTACGTTGCTTTGGATTTCCTGGTCTTCTATGATCAGAACAGTTTTTGTTGAATTAGGCAGGGAGGGTTTGAGTTGATCAAAAACATTGTCCAAAATTGCCTGGTCCACCGGTTTATTGATGAAAGTGGTAGCGCCGCTCTCCGATAGCTTTTTGGGGTTTCGGTCTGTAGCAGACATGATGTGTACAGGGACGTTTTTGAGATGGGGCTGTTCTTTCATCCATTTTAAAACTTCCCATCCATCTATTCCCGGAAGCATAATGTCCAGCAGAACAGCTGCTGGAACCATTGCTTTCATGACCTGTAAGGCCTGCTCTCCGTTAAGGGCCACAGTACTATCAAACCCTTTTTTCTTGGCATAAGTGGCCAGTATGTCCGCAAAGTTTTCGTCATCCTCAACGATCAACAGCCGTTTTGGCTCATGGTTGTTTTTTAAGGAGATCGCCGGTGTTTTGTCCTGTTTTTCATCATTGACCGAACGTGGAGGTGTTGCTGCTTCCACTGGATGGGAAGGTGAAGCAGCCTCAGTGTCTTCCAATCCCAAATGCAGCGGGAGCTCTAAGGTAAAGGCGCTTCCTTTTCCTTCTTCGCTTTGAAGGCTAATCGATCCTTTCAACAGTTTGCTGAGTTCTTTGCTGATGGAAAGCCCAAGGCCTGTTCCACCGTATTTTCGGCTTGTCGTCCCATCGGCTTGTTTGAAAGCCTCAAAGATCAATTGTTGTTTTTCTTGGGAAATGCCTATCCCTGAATCCTTGACAGTGATGGCGATACGTGATCCTTGAACAAGCTTAAAGTCCAGCTTCACCTCACCACCACTAGGAGTGAATTTGAAAGCATTGGATAAAAGGTTCCGGATTATCTGGTCGATGCGCTGTCGGTCTGAGGAGATGCTTCTAGGAAGGCGCTCACCTATTTCAGTAATAAAGGTGATGTTTTTATCTGCAGCGACTTCCTTAAACAGATAGCGCATGTTTTCCACAATATCATAAAGCTCAATGGCGTCCTCATAAATATCCAGATTGCCGGATTCGACTTTGGAAAGGTCAAGGATATCATTGATCAGTGTTAAGAGATCGCTTCCGGCTTTATGGATTACCTTGGCAAACTTGATTTCCTCCTCGTTCAGGTTGTCGTTTTTATTGTCCGATAGCAGTTTAGCCAAAATCAGCACACTGTTAAGCGGGGTCCTGAGTTCATGGCTCATATTGGCCAGGAATTCAGATTTGTAACGGTTGGTTTGTTCCAGCTCCTCTGCTTTTTTGATCAATGAGGCCCTGGCCTCTTCGACCTCTTGGTTTTTTTCCTCCAGAAGTGCTGCTTTTTCTTCCAAATCAACGTTAGAGCGTTGCAGGTGTTCTTGCTGGACCCTCAACTCTTCTTCAGAAGCCTGAAGCATTTCTGTTTGATGGCTGAGCTCTTCATTGGTCTGCCGGAGTTCTTCTTGCTGACTTTCCAGTTCTTCGGCCTGTACCTGGAGCTTTTCATAAAGCTCCCTCATATTATCATGTCCCTGGGTGGTATGAATGGCCACAGAAATAGTGCTGTTGATTTGTTCTATCAGTCTTTTTTCCCGCGATTTTGGTTTTCCTGAGAATCCAAGCTCGATCACCCCCTTTAATTTGGAGTTGTAAATAATGGGGGTGATCAGGATAAAATCAGGCGACATTTCCCCTAGAGAGGTTTTGATTTTATAGTAGTCTTTAGGAACGTCCTTGATAACAACCGTGGTCAAATCTCGGGCTACCTGCCCCAGCAGTCCATCTCCCAATCCTGTTTCCTTCGAATGGGAAGGTAGGGTGCAGGCATAGGAATTGAGGAGTTTAAGTTTTTTCTTTTCCGGTAAAAACAAATGAATGGCCCCGATTTTGGCATTCAGGTACTCGGCAAAAAAGTGGAGTACATTTTCCGATAATTGATCCATAGTTTGGTCACCGTGGAGCTTTTCATTGAGCAATTTTTCCCCTTTCAGCAACCAGTTCTTTTCTTCCCGTTCAGCGGATAGTTTTTCCAATTCTTTGTTGGCGTTTTTAACCACCTCTTCTGCTTTGGTTTTTTCTCCAAAAGTTCTGATGATATAGCCGAACAGCAAGAAGATGATGACCAGAACGGCACTTACTCCCAGGAGTATATTGAGCATGGCCCTGTCAGCATTTGACTGGGCGAGAGTCTCCCTTTCTGCCAGGAGGTTATTTTCTTCTGCAATGATGTCGGACACCATGTTTCGCACTTCAGCGATCAGGTCTTGTCCTTCGCTGATGTCCAAACCGCTACTTTCTTCCTGAATGGAGGGCATTTCTCCAAAAATGGTAGCTTCCAGGTTGTCCAGTTTTTTCAAGACCACCTTTTCCAGTTTTTTTACCTTCTTGGTTTGTCCAGGGTTATCGGATACTAAATTTTGTAGTCTGTCCAATAATACATGAACGGAGTCGGTAGTGACATGATATAATTCCAGGTAATTTTCATCTTGGGTAAGCAAATACCCGTTTTGGCTGGCTTCGGCATTGAGCAGCTGAATCAGGGTTTCTTTACTGGCCAGCAAAACATCATAGGTGTGGTTTACCCAGGCCACCCTTTCCTGAAAAGATTTTAACCCGCGGTAGGAAGAGTAGTTGACAAATGCTACAATGACAAGAGAAAGCGAAAAACCGGCAATAAGCAGTTTTTTAAACGATATTTTTGACATGCTTTTATAAAGATCAAAGCTTGGTGATGGCTTTATTTAATTCTAGTAGGGTGTAATTACGAAGCTGTTAATTTTTGGAAAAGTTAAAAATATTTAAGGAAATAAAATAATCGCAGTTTCCTCTTGTTTACTTTTTCTGCTATTTTCTACTGGTGCCGGTACTATTGGTACCCTGTTGAGGGTCTTTTTCTTAGTGAGGTTTTGCGGGCAGAATTTGGATTGGAGGGAGTGCTTCTGCCCTAAAAATGAAACAAATTCCAAATTATTGGCTAAATTATGCTTCATCAATTTAACCCAAAATATACCTTATTTATGAAAATTATCATCAGTAGCCTGTTGCTCTTGATAGGCTGTTTCCAGACAGGATTTCCCCAAGGGCTAAGTGAGGATGTTTTACCCGTCAAGGCCTTTGCCATAGCAGCACCTAATCCAGATGAAGTCGATCGTTTTGTGAAATTTATTGAGGAGGAATTGGCACCTAGGGCTATCAATACCTTGGTACTTCGCGTGGATTACCGGTATGACTATACGCGGCGTCCCGAACTGAGAGCCGATGAAACATTGAGCTTGGAGGAAGTGAAAAAAATGGTGAAAGTGTGCCGGGACCATGAAATAAGGATCATTCCCCAGATCAACTTATTGGGCCACCAATCCTGGCACAGTGAACTGGAAAAGCTATTGGAAGTTTATCCGGAATTTGATGAAACGCCCCATGTCGAGCTGCCTGAAGAATATGAGTGGCCGAATGAGGATGGACTGTACTGTAAGAGCTATTGTCCCTTGCATCCGGAGGTACATGAGGTAGTTTTCGATATGGTGGATGAGATATGTGAGGCTTTTGAAGCGGATGCTTTTCATGCCGGCATGGACGAGGTATTTTATATAGGGGATGACAAATGTCCCCGTTGTTCGGGGAAGGACAAAGCAGCGCTCTTTGCCGATGAGGTACGGAAAATCAGGAACCATCTGGCAGAAAAAGATAGAGAGTTATGGATATGGGGCGACCGGTTGTTGGATGGAAAGACTACCGGTATGGGGATGTGGGAGGCGAGCATGAACAATACCCATAGGGCCATAGATATGATTCCTAAAGATGTGGTGATCGGGGATTGGCATTATGAACGGCCAGATCAGTCAGCGGTGTATTTTGCTATGAAGGGTTTTCGGGTATTGACCTGTAACTGGAGGAAGCCGGAAGTATCGGTGGAGCAGGTCAAGGACATGTTCAGGTTTAGGGAGACGGCCACGAGTGAAATGAAGCCTCGGTTTTACGGGATGATGCAGACTGTATGGTCAGGGGCAGGAAGCTTTATGGATGGTTTCTATGAAAATCAACCGGACAGAGATGGAGGACAGGAAACCGCTTGGAATACATTCCGCCAGATGTTTGCCAAAATTCAGGAGTTGGAAGGGAGTGATGTGGTTATAAAGGATGACGACTACTGAATAAATTTTGACAAGGAAGTCCACGAATTACACGGATTTACACGAATTTATTTTGTTCAGTCAACTGTGAAGATGAACGACATAAATTGATCTTGCCTTCTAATGTCCAGGGGCCTGCCCGGTTCTTGCGGCCCCCTTATTTGGTGTGCACCCTATATATTTAGGTGTAGGATTATAGATGAAGCAGTTAAGCGATCCAAGGATTTGCCCTAATATTCCACAAAATGCTATATTTTTTTACCTATTATACTTTGTGATGGAGAGATAGTCGAAAGTTTTTGTAAATTCATGCTGAATAATGTAAAATTATTAATAAGTTTTTAGCTGTAGTACAAAGAATTAGTAAAGCGAATTGAAATGAAAAAAGTCAAAAGTTGTCTGTCCTTGCTGGTATTGCTCCTTTCACTGGCTCCGGTGATAGGCCAAGAATATGAAGCCAATTGGGAATCATTGGACAAAAGACCGGTTCCTGCTTGGTTTGAGGACGCCAAGTTCGGGATTTTTATCCATTGGGGTCCCTATTCTGTGCCCGCTTGGTCTCCCAAGGGAACCTATTCCGAATGGTACCAGTATTGGCTTCAAAGCAAAGCACTTTTTGGAAACGGAGATTTTAAAGGGGATGAGGTGTACCAATACCATACGGAAACCTATGGGGAAAATTTCCCTTACTACAATTTTGGGGAAATGTTCACAGCGGATCTTTTTGACCCTGAGGAATGGGCCAGTCTCTTTGAGCAGGCCGGAGCTAAATACATTGTGCTGACTTCCAAGCACCATGACGGTTTTACCCTTTGGCCCAACAAGCAGGCCAATGACAGGGGCTTTGCCTGGAACAGCATGGAAGTGGGGGCCAAGCGGGATTTGGTCGGCGAGCTGACGGCAGCCGTCCGGAAGACCCCCGTAAAGATGGGCCTATATTATTCCCTCTATGAATGGTATCACCCTTGGTGGCAGAATGATAAGGACAGGTTTGTGGAAGAACATTACCTGCCACAGGTGAAGGATTTGGTACAGAATTATACGCCTGATATCCTGTGGACCGACGGTGAATGGGAAATGGAAGGCGAAAAGTGGAGAAGCGAGGAGTTTTTGGCCTGGCTATACAATGAGTCCGCCGCTAAAGATGATATTCTGGTCAATGACCGCTGGGGAAAGGGACTGAGGCAAAAGCATGGAGGTTACTATACCACAGAATATGAGGCTGGAAAGGTATTTGACAAACCTTGGGAAGAATGCCGTGGAATGGGTTTTTCTTTTGGCTATAATCAAAATGAGGACGCGCAGGATTATAACAGTACCAGGGCGCTGCTATTGATGCTGGTGGATATTGTAAGCAATGGAGGAAACTTGCTCTTGGATATTGGTCCCGATGCCAGGGGCAATATTCCACCTATCATGCAAGAACGTTTGTTGGAAATGGGAGAATGGTTAGAGGTCAATGGCGAAGCTATCTATGGCACAAGAAAATGGAAACAGTCTGCTCAGTGGTCGGCAGGTGACCGTAAAATCGATCATGAAAAAGGTTATTTGGGAGGGGATTATATCCTTAAGCAGACGATAGACCCTTCTCCGGGCAAGGCAGTGAAGGAACTTTTTTTCACTGAAAAAGAAGGCAGTATTTATGCCATTAGTCCTAAGTTTCCCAAGGGGGAATTACTGATCAAGGGGATAAAAGCTTCTAGAGGGACAAAAGTGCAACTTTTGGGACTGGAAGGCAATCTTGATTACGTACAAAAGGGGGATGATCTATTGGTAAAAGTCCCGAATTTGGCCTATGATGAATTGCCCTGTCAGCATGCATGGAGTTTTAAGATAAGCGGTGTGAGGTGACTTGTTTGATTAGGTGAACAGAGAAGCTAATTGATAAATAAAATGCCCTGGATAATTTCAATTTTATTCAGGGCATTTTTTTTCCAAGTCCCCAATTGTGAAACAGTTGTTTTTCGACGGAGCTATAACTGTTTTTTGAAATTCGTTGTCATCAAAATAGTAGACAAGTTGAGTGAGATGATTTTTTAGTTTAGAGCTACTGGTGTCTTTCTGGATACACACAATTCGATATATGCATTTCTGATTATCCGGGATTTTGCACGTAGCATTAATAGAACAAAATAATACCTAAATAAAAGAACAGAAAACAACAAGAACGTTATAATATTTGGTTACGTGCAACAATGCAGATACACAGTTAATATTATATCGATATAAGAAACTAGTGATTCTTTTTTGTATTGGAGAAGGGGGGATAATAGAATTTTAGCTGGTTTTCTATTAGTCTACTAAAATTTTTAGTTGTGTAGTTTTAAGATATTCTTTAGATTAGGGCATGTGTTCTATTTATCGGTGTTGACACAGTCCTCTTCCTGAAAAGTTGTCCAAGGAAGTCTCTTTAGTCTGAGCAAATAGCATCAGGTAAGCGGTTTTGCTGATTTGGAAGCAAGGACTTGAAAAAGGCCCTTAAAACTGTGACCTGATAGTTTTAAGTACAAACTCTTCTAGAAACCAAGGATGGCATGCAGCATGTTTGCCTTTCCTATCAGCCCACTAAATGATGAACAATAAGCCTAAAGGAAATTTTCCTAACACAATCAAATAGAATTGATTGTAATTAATAAGGGTTTTATGTAAGTTTGTTTAAACAAATAAACAATAAATGTTTAATGAAAGTCCCCAATAACCTACTACCACTATTACTTATTTCAGGAGTTTTATTGCATACTGCTTGTAATAAGCCCTCTGAAACAGGGGCCAGTTTGGTTCCATCCAATCAGATCAGCTATAATTTTCATGTTCGCCCGATTCTTTCTGACAATTGCTTTGCCTGCCATGGTCCTGATGCCAATAAGCGGGAAGCAGGTTTGCGCTTGGATACGGAAGAAGGTGCCTATGCCGCATTGAAGGACAATCCTGAATTGCATGTAATTGTTCCCGGAAAGCCGGATGCCTCAGCGGCCTATCAGCGCATCAGTACGGAAGATCCCTCCTTACAAATGCCACCGCCAGAGTCCAATTTGAAACTGGATGAAGCAGAGATTGAAATTATCAGAAAATGGATCAAACAAGGGGCCAAGTATGAGGCCCACTGGGCATTTATGCCGCCAGAAAAACCGGAACTTCCAGCCAAGGATGATTGGGCAAAAAATGAAATAGACCGCTTTACCCTTGCCAAGATGGAGCAGAAAAAGCTGTCTCCAAATCCAGAAGCTGATGCTGCCGCGCTTGTCAAACGCCTAAGCTTGGATATCACCGGCTTGCCGCCGAATATAGCTTTGATGGACAAATATGCCGAGATGGATGATGAGGGGTATAGCAAGCTGGTGGATGAGCTCATGGCAATGAAATCCTTCGGTGAAAAATTGGCTGTGCCATGGATGGATATTTCCAGGTATTCTGATAGTTATGGTTATCAGGACGATGAATACAGGACACAATGGCCTTATAGGGACTGGGTAATCCATGCTTTTAATCAGAACATGCCTTATGACCAGTTCATCACCTGGCAACTTGCGGGAGATATGCTTCCCAATGCCACCAAGGAACAGATTCTGGCCACGGCATTCAACAGAAACCATAAATACACTGAGGAAGGCGGAGTGATCCACGAGGAATACCGGGTGGAATACATTCTGGACAAAACCAATACCTTTAGTAAGGGGATTTTAGGGATAACCATGGAATGCGCCCAGTGTCACGATCATAAGTATGATCCCTTTTCCCAGGAAAACTATTTTCAGATGTATGCTTTTTTCAACAATACTCCTGAAAAAGGCTTCGAGGGGGATGTGTCCAGAAGCAAGCCTGCGAAAACACCCATTTTATGGATAAACCAAGAGGATTTTGATCATGAAGGGGTTTTGAGCTATCTCAACCATCAGGATACCAGTAAAATAATGGTTTCCGTAATGGACGAGCTGGATACTTTGCGTAAGACCTATATTTTGGACAGAGGTGTCTATGATGCCCCGACCAAAGAAGTACAGGCATCGACGCCCCCATCCATTATGGAGTTTCCGAATGATCTGCCCCAAAACAGGTTAGGTCTGGCCAAGTGGACGGTAAGCAAAGAGAACCCCCTGACCGCCCGGGTATTTGTGAACCTGATCTGGCAGGAAATCTTTGGCCAGGGAATCGTGAAATCCGCAGGGGACTTTGGTATGCAGGGAGACCTTCCTACCCATCCCGAACTGTTGGATTGGCTGGCAGTTGATTTTATGGAAAATGGCTGGGATATTAAACGCCTGATGAAGCAGATCTTTATGTCGGCTACTTACCGTCAAAGTTCAGAAGTAAGCGATAAAAGTCTGAAAAGGGATCCTGAAAACCTGTACTTGTCCCGATCTCCACGACTTCGTCTTACTGCAGAAAGTGTTCAGGATCTGGTGTTGGCCTCCAGTGGTCTACTCAACAAGGAGATTGGAGGGCCGAGCATCAAGCCTTATCAGCCTGAAGGGCTTTGGGAGGCAGCGACCTCCGGACGTGGTACACTCGCCAAATATGTGCAGGACCATGGGGATGATCTTTACCGTAGGGGCCTTTATCACTTTATCAAGCTCACCGTTCCACCACCGAAGGCGATTATTTTTGATGCCAGTAACAGGGACCGTTGTGAGGTTACCCGCGGAAGAACCAATACGCCTTTGCAGGCGCTGGTAATGCTGAACGATCCATTTGTGCTGGAGGCCGCCAGGGTACTGTCCGCAGAAATTGAAACAAAAGGAATCAGCGCAAAAGAGGGCATTCAGTTGGCATTCAAAAAAATTCTCTGTCGTGAAATGGGAGAGAAAGAGCTGGATATCATGCTGGGGTATTATGAACAAGAAAGAAAGAAGTTTGAAGAGCAGCCTGATGATATAGGAAAAAGCCTGGAGGTAGGGGAAACCCCACTGAAAGAAAATGCCGTCAAAGCAGAGACAGCCGCCATGATGCAGGTGATTGTGGCCTTGTATAATTTGGAAGAAACGATTACTAAAATTTGATATGGAAAAGGAAATACTCGAACACGGACTAAATCAAAACAGAAGGAAATTCCTTTCCAAAATGAGTTTGGGACTGGGCAGCATGGCTTTAGGTTCCTTGTTGATACCGGATCTGTTTTCCGGAAAATCAAGTATGGAAGAAGAGATTATGGCAGCGGTTCCCCATTTTGCTCCCAAGGCAAAAAGAGTAATCTACCTTTTTCAAAACGGTGCTCCGAGCCAATTGGAGTCTTTTGATTATAAACCCATGTTACGACAGAAGATGGGAGAGGACCTTCCTGCAAGTATACGGATGGGGCAGCGACTGACCGGAATGACTGCCGGACAGAGCTCCTTTCCATTGGTGGGATCCTATTATGATTTTAACCAATACGGTGAGGCCAGGGCCTGGATCAGTGATTTGTTTCCCCATACGGCCAAAATAGTTGATGACATTTGTATTGTAAAATCCATGCATACCGAGGCGATCAACCATGATCCTGCCCTGACTTTTTTTCAAACCGGAGCTCAAGTGGGAAACAGGCCCAGTATGGGCTCATGGTTAAGCTATGGATTGGGTAGTGAAAACAATAATTTACCCGCCTTTTGCGTACTTCTCAGTCGCGGGAAAGGCAATGGCCAGGGGGTGTATTCCAAGCTTTGGAGCAATGGATTTCTGGATGCCGTGCACCAAGGTGTACAGTTTTCCAATTCAGAAGATCCTGTGCTGTATCTGGGTGATCCAGATGGGATGAGCAGAATGGACCGAAGAAGGATGCTGGATCAGATAGCCAGCCTCAATCAGCTTTCCTACGATAAGTTTGGGGATCCGGAGATCCAAGCCAAAATCCAGCAGTATGAAATGGCTTTTAGGATGCAGACTGCCGTACCTGAAGTAACGGATGTATCCAAAGAACCGGACAGTATCATCAAGCTTTACGGACCCGATTGTTTGGTACCGGGTACCTATGCTGCTAATTGTCTGCTGGCAAGGAAGCTTTCGGAAAACGGGGTGCGTTTTGTGCAGCTCTACCACCAGGGCTGGGACCAGCATGGCAACCTGCCCAATGAGATGGCCGGACAGGCCAAAGACGTCGACCAAGCTTCCGCGGCTTTGATCACCGATCTTAAGCAAAGAGGCTTGTTGGACGAGACACTGGTGATTTGGGGCGGTGAATTTGGTAGAACCAATTACTGTCAAGGCAAAATGTCGGCGGATAATTATGGTAGGGACCATCACCCTAGGGCCTTTTCCATTTGGATGGCCGGCGGCGGAGTGAAATCAGGGATGGTTTATGGGGAAACGGATGAATTTGGATATAATATCGTCAAAGATCCTGTGCATGTGCACGATTTTCAGGCTACTGTGCTGCACCTGATGGGGGTGGATCACGAGCGGCTCACTTTCAAGCACCTGGGTAGAAGATACCGCTTGACCGATGTGGCAGGACATGTGGTGAAGGATATCCTTGTCTAAGGCCTTTTGCCGATAAATTAAAACTTCCTGAGGAGGGATTGTATTACTATCAAAAGTACCCATGAACATAAGAAATAACCTACGAGGCTGGTTAGAAAACTTACTGATCGTTTTTACCGGCCTTATCATTATATTTCTGATCGGCGGCGACCGGTTAGAGGTGCCTGCCTTATTACAAGTGGCCGGCAGAAGTCATCCTTTGATTTTGCATTTTCCCATTGTACTGATGGTGATTGCACTGGTATTTGTTTTGGTGCCCAGGATTTTACCGACTCCCTACCAACAGCAAATGGCCAGGTGGTCGCTGTTGTTTGCAACATTTTTTGCCGGAATTACCGTGCTGACCGGATGGGTGCTGAGCCATGAAGAAGGGTATGAGGGGGATAACCTGGTGTTGCACAAATGGTTGGGGCTGGCGGTGTTTTTCCTGGCATTATTGGTGTACTTTATGATGGACAAGTGGCCCAAGATGCAGAAAGGCATGAGTTTGACCCTCTTACTTGTCCTCATCGGTGCAGGGCATTGGGGAGCCAACCTTACGCATGGAACAGATTTTCTGTTAGAACCTGTGCAGGCCAAAAACAGTGCAGGTGTACCTTTGGAAGAGGCTGAAGTATACACCCATTTGGTAAAGCCGATTTTGGAACAAAAATGTATCAACTGTCACCAATCCAGTAAGAGTAAGGGAGAGTTGCGGCTGGACGAGGTGGCCATGATCCAGAAAGGTGGAAAAAACGGTTCCTTGTTTGATACCGCCAATTGGGACAAATCCCTTTTTATAGAGCGCCTTTTACTTCCCAAGGAAGAGAAGAAGCACATGCCGCCTAAAGGAAAACCCCAGCTTAGTCCTGAGGAACTGGAAATATTGAAGATCTGGGTGCAGGAAGGTGCATCTTTTGAAGGAAGAGTGGCAGATAAAGGAGAGGAAAGCCCAATGTATCAATTGGCCAGTTTACAATTGGAAAAGGAAGAACCTTATGATTTTGAAGCTGCTGATCCCAAAAAAGTAGAGGAGCTGAATAATTTTTACAGGGTGGTCAAACCTATCTATCCAGAGTCCCCTGCCTTGGAAATATCTTATTTTGGTGCCGCCGCCTTTGATCCTTCCTCTTTCGATGAACTGAAAAAAGTCAAAGAACAAGTGGTCAGTTTCAATCTCAACAGGATGCCATTAAAGGGAGTGGATCTCAGTTTTTTGAAGGATTTCAGTCATCTAGAAGATCTGAAGCTCAATTTCTGTGGTCTTGAAGCAGGACAATTGGAAGTGCTGGCCTCTTTACCTAAGCTGAGAGCGGTGTCTTTAGTAGGGAATGATTTGGACCAAAGTGTTTTCAAAACTTTGGTGAATTCAAACTCATTGGAGTACCTGTTTCTGTGGAGCACCGGACTAAGCGAAGAGCATGCTGCCGAGTTTTTGGACAAACGTCCACACGTAGAAGTCGAGTGGGGGTATGAAGATGAAGGGGTGGTTTATCAATTGAACAGTCCACAAATTAAGTATAAAAAGGAGATTATCGACGGGGAAGAAGAGGTGGAGATCAAGCACCCTATAGGTTCGGTGGAAATTTTCTATACTTTAGATGGCTCAGCTCCTGACAGCATAAATAGTCTTCGGTATGAAAAGCCCATTCTATTGGACAATACCTCGGCAGTTAAGGCCGTGGCCTTCGCAAAGGGCTGGCAAAGAAGTGAAGCAGCAGAAGCTTACTTATATAAGGCAGGATTTACACCTAAAGAGGTTGAGTTAAGGACGAAGCCTTCCGGGAATTATCAAGGGGATGGAGTAAAGACCTTGTTTGATCTGAAGAAGGGGGATTCGAATTATGCATCCGGCGCTTGGCTGGGATTCAAAGATGAGCCCATGATTTTGGATATTGGCCTATCCGATGGACAAAAAGTAGGGACTGTAGCGTTGAGCATGATGTACCATGAGGAGGCCCATATTTTCCCTCCTTTGAAAGTGGAAATAATGGCCCAGAAAGCAGGTGGATGGACAACGGTGGCCTCGGAGAAGTTTGAGGTCCCTGAAAGGTCCGGGAGAAGTCGGATGGCCCAGCTTATCTATCAAATGGACAGTAAGGTTTCCGATAAGTTAAGGATTAAAATTACGCCCAATCCCAATTTACCTGCGTGGTTTAGAGGTGCCGGTGATAAAGGCTGGGTGTTTTTGGATGAGGTGGTATTGAATTGAGCAAATAAAGAGATTAAATAAAAAAGGGCCAAAACGGCCCTTTTTTATTGATAATTATCCTGCGGGATTTAGCAGGAGCAAAGAGACATTATTTGTCCTCTTCTTCATCAGTATCGCTAGAGGCAAGTTCTTCTACCCCTTCTTCGTCTTCTTCATCATAGTTGTCAGATGCTTCTTCTGATTCATCTGTGATTTCAGGCGTTTCATCCACTATCGGCTCTTCTTCTTCCAAATCTTCCTCTTCCTCTTGAGCTGCCTCTGGAGCAGAGGTGGCGCGGGCTTCTTCTCTACGCATTTGATCGGCCCTTACCTCGCTGACCGGTTTAAGGTTGGAAGGCGGTGGCGGCAATAATTCCTCATCCTCGCTTTCATAAGGGAAGATCTCGACGATCGGGCTTTCGGTGATGTCCGGAACACGGAAAGTCACCAGCATATTGCTCAGGCTTTCGTATATCCTGTCATAGGCTTCCTTGACATCGTGAGCGGTCACCAGCATATACTGGGTCACTTTTTTCTCTTTGCCACTGTCAGCGTCAGCCACTACGTAAGTTACCTTGCACTTGTGCCAAAGGTCGATGTCGTCATAAAAAAATACATCTACAATATTACTTTTGCTAATATTGGTCACCTGAAAATCCCCACGGATGACGCTGCCCAGCATATCGTAAATACGGGCTTCTGCTTCCGTAAATGATACTGCATCAATGAGGTATTGTTCGTTAACATTTTTTAGGAGCCCTTGCTCGTTTTCCTTCGCATATTTTACTTTGCACAAAAACCAGATTCTCATTTTTCTTCCTCTTTAGACTTTCGGAGGGCTAAGGTAATACCTATTGGAGAAAGCCCAAATAGAAATTTTCATTATTCGCTGAGTAGCTGATATAAAGCGTAACTTGTCTTGACTTTTTTGGGCTAGAAATGCCAATAAACAAACAAAAATGGTATATTAACTTTTAAAAATACCATTTATGTGGACTGCCATTTCGCACAGTTTTCCGATTCAATTGCTCAAGCTCCACTTGAAAAAGAACATTGCGCTGGTGTGTATCTGGGTATTGCTGGTAATGGTCTTTTCGAATAACTTCGGCAGGGTACTTGGCATTCCTTATTTGTTTCTGGATCCTGAATATTTAAACGAAGTGTCTTGGATAGGCTTTTTTTTGATGGGAATTGGCTTTGCCATTTTTACCATGGCCTTTCACATGACCACTTATATTATGGATGCGGCAAAGTTTAAGTTCTTGGCCGTTCTTTCCAGACCTTTTATCCGGTTTTGTATCAATAATAGCCTGATTCCATTTTTGGTCTATACGGTTTACCTGTTCAGCGTGATCGATTTCCAGCTGGATAACGAGTTGGAAAGTGATTGGGAGATTTTCAGGTACATCATCGGCTTCCTCATTGGGAACCTCCTGACTTTTTTGTTTCTGTTTTCCTACTTTGCCCTGACCAACAAAGACTTTTTTGTCATGTTCACCGATACCTTGGACAAAAAGTTGAGAAAGACCAAAGTCTCCAGAGCCAACGTGATCAAGCGGTACCAGGACAGAAAGCGGGCCAAAGATAAAGTCGATACTTATTTGGATATTGACATGAAAATAAAGGCGGTCAGACCGGATTTGGCCAGGTTTGAAGGCACTATGATCCTTAAGGTCTTTGATCAGAATCACCTTAACCTGTTTATCATAGAAACGGTTTTGGTGGTGTTTATTTTGATATTGGGCTTTTTTAGGGACAATGAGCTGCTACAGTTTCCTGCCGCCATGAGCGTAATGCTGATGTTCTCTATATTGACCTTGTTGGTAGGAGCGGTTACATTTTGGTTGAGAAGCTGGTCCACTTTCGTGGCCATTGGGATATTCATTGTCTTTAACCTTGCCTCCAGAACAGAAATCATGAACCGGCCCCATTCTGCTTTGGGCCTGGACTACGATACCGAACCCGCGGAATATAACCTGGGCCGTCTCAATGCCCTGGTACATCCCGATACCGTACAAGGAGATATAAAGAATACCGAGGTCATCTTGGATACTTGGAGGGCCAAATTCCCTGAAGATGCTCCTCCAAAAATGGTATTGATCACCTGTAGTGGGGGCGGACAGCGGGCGGCATTATGGACCTTGCATGTGCTTCAGCAAGTGCATCAAGTTTCAGAAGGAAAGTTGATGCCGCATACAAGGTTAATAACCGGAGCATCTGGTGGAGTGGTAGGCGCCGCGTTTTTTAGGGAGCTTTATCTACAGTCCCTGGAGGCTGACAGCGTGGATGTGACCAGTGAGGAATACCTCAAACAGATATCTGCGGATAACCTGAACCCAATTATTTTTACCTTGATGGTCAATGATCTTTTGATAAGAAACCAACATGTGTCGTATAATGGCAGGGACTACCTGGAAGACCGGGGCTTTGCTTTTGAAAATCAATTGAACATCAATACCAAAGGTGTTTTGGACAAGCCTTTAGCGGCTTATGCCAAACCGGAAAAAGAAGCCAAGATTCCCATGCTTCCCGTAACTCCCCTGATTGTCAATGACGGGAGAAAACTCTTTATCGCTCCCCATTCAATGAGTTATATGGGGATTTCGTTGGGAAGATCTACTGGCAATGAAGAGAAAAGCCAGGCGATAGATTTTTTGAGATTTTTTCGTGAACAGGATGCCAAGAGTTTGCGGTTTATCAGTGCCCTGAGAATGGGGGCCACTTTTCCTTTTATCACTCCCAATATCCAACTGCCTTCAGAGCCGCAAATGGAGATCATGGATGCGGGCTTGTCCGATAATTTCGGTATCAATGATGCCCTTCGATTCTTGTACGTGTTCAGAAAATGGATTGCCGAAAATACCGACGGGGTGGTCTTGGTCACCATCAGGGATTCAGAGAAGATTTTGGAAATCGAAAAGAAAAACCCGCCGACAATTTCCCAGAAACTGATTACCCCTCTAAAGAACATCTATATCAACTGGGATAATGTGCAAACCCTCAATAATGAAACGCTGTTTAACTACATGAAAGAAAATTCAGATTTTGACTTGGAAAGGGTTGAATTTGAATATTCCTCAGTAGACTTTTTAGAGCGGAAAGAAAGAAAAAAGAACGGGGATCAGGTAGAGCAAGAGGACTTGGAAGTGCAAAGGGCTTCTCTCAACTGGAGATTGACATCCAGTGAGAAAAGGGATATCCTGAACTGCATCAATAGCTACCAAAATCAAGAGTCCCTGGGACGCTTAAAAGCGATCTTTGCAGAGCAGTAAAGACGTTCCTCTTTCTCTATAAGTAAGATTAGTTAAAATTCGCCTCCATGTTTAAGGTCAAATACAGGCGTGACAAATCATAAAGGCCAATCCCTTGTTTGTCCTGGGCTTGATGAAAAGGCCATCCTTTCAACATATGAAACCAGCCGTCAAGCTTGCTTTAACTGATTAAACGCTAGTTATCACTTATTTCCTTTTCAAACTGATTGAGGGCATCCGGTTTGCCCACCACATATACTGTGTCACCAAATTTCAGCTTTGTTTCACCGTTAATATTGGAAGAAGTTTTTCCATCCCTTTTTATGGCTACCAGATTGATGCCGATACTTTCCCGAAGCTTAACCTTTTTCAGGGGTTTATTAACAAATGGGCCACTGTCTTTGTCGATGCGGAGACTGATGAAATTGATCTCTGGCAGGTCAATGTTGAGCCGGTCCCTTCCTTTGGTTTTGGTGGATCTGAACATCTCATAATTGTGGGAACGTACCTCTTCGGTGAAATCTTCAATCTCATCCTTTGCGATAAGGTATTTGTTCAGTACCCGCGTAAATATCTCAATGGACGTTTCAAACTCTTCGGGAATTACTTCATCTGCGCCCAGGGAAAGGTTGTCCGAGATTTCGTTTACATAGCGTGTCCGGACGATGATGGAAGCGTTTTGGGCCAATAAGCGGATGGCAGCAATGATGCTTTTGGTCGCGGCACCATTGGATATGGCGATGACCACTACACGCGCTTTGTGGATATTGACATGTTTGAGGACAATCTCATTGGCCGCATCCCCAAAAATGATGGGTTCCCCTTTTTCTCCCTCTACACGTACTGTTTCGGGGTTCATTTCGATAATGGCATAAGGGATGTTGGCTCTTTTCGCAGCCTTGGAGAGGTTGCGCCCATTTAGTCCGTAGCCTACGATAACCAGATGATCCGAAAGCTCTTTCCCTTCCATATTAGCCATTGAAATGCTTTCCGAAGGAACCCTAAAGCGGTTTTTTAATCGCTTGGAAAGCGGGGTGTCCAACAATCTAAAGGAGAGTCTTTCTCGGTTTTTCATGACAAAGGGCGTCAGGCCCATGGTCAATATGGATACCGCCAGAAAATACTGGTAATTGTCGCTGTCCAAAAGACCGTTTTCCATGCCCACTTTTGCCAACAAAAGCGAGAATTCCCCGATTTGGAAAATGGAGAAACCTACTACAAACGCTTCTTTGAAATCAACGCCCAGGGATCGTACTGAGATAGCGGTAAGGACAAACTTAAAGACAAAGACCATGGCTAGAATCACCAAGATGACCCCAATGTTCTGAAAGAGAAAGCTTACATCAAACAACATTCCCACGGAGACAAAAAAGAAACTTAAAAATATTTCCCTAAAAGGCAATATTTTTCCCGTGGCATGGTGACTGTATTCGGATTCACTGATGATCAATCCCGCCAAAAAGGCCCCCAAGCCCAGTGAAAGCCCCATAAGGGAAGTTAGAAAGGCTACAGAAAAACAGATCACAATGATACTGAGCAGGAAGAGTTCTTCGTTTCTTGTCCTCGCAATGCGGAAAAGCAGGTTGGGAACAAGGTATTTGGCTGATAAAATGGTGATCAAGACCACCAAGCCCCCCTTGGCCAACATGAGGATCAATGAAAGCACAATGTTTTCAGATTCACCCGCCAGCATGGGCGTAAGCAGCATCATCGGAACTATGATGATATCCTGAAAGATCAGGATGGCCAAAGTGGTTTTGCCCGAAAGGGTATTTACCTGACCGGTTTCCTGCAAGAGTTTTAGCACGATGGCCGTACTACTCAGCGC
Source organism: Echinicola sediminis (assembly GCF_054777495.1). Classification (NCBI taxonomy): domain Bacteria; kingdom Pseudomonadati; phylum Bacteroidota; class Cytophagia; order Cytophagales; family Cyclobacteriaceae; genus Echinicola; species Echinicola sediminis. The sequence continues at coordinate 41,896 of NZ_BAAHAP010000021.1, forward strand.
GAATAGAAAACCAAAAAAGACGGCAACGTTCCAATCAAAGCCAAAGAAATAGGCCGTGAGCGTAGTAACCAATATTGTCAGTCCGACCTGCAAAGTCCCACCGATAAATACCGCCTTTTTGATGGACATCAGGCTTTTCAGTGAAAACTCCATGCCGATCACGAAAAGCAAAAGGATAACACCGATTTCACTGAGTACGTCCACCGTTGTGGATGCATTGACGAGTGAAAGTCCGTAGGGGCCTGTGATGGCTCCGGTAAACAGAAAACCGATGATGGTAGGGATTTTCAGCCGCATGAAAAGCAGGATAACCAAAGTGGCCAGCCCAAAAATGATCACGATATCAGGCAGTATCGGTAGTTCGGCGGAAGCGAGTAAATTATGGTTCATTGATTACAATAAAAGCAACAGTACTTAATCTTATGCCTAAAAATACAATAAGAACAATGAATTACATAAATTGTCCGGACAATTCACCGCTAATAGGCAAAACCAAACCGCTTGTAGATGAAATGCATCAACCAGGCCGGTCCAATCAGCAGAAACTGCAAATCCTTAAAAAAGGAAGGTTTTTTGCCCTCGATTTTATGGCCATAGAACTGAAGCACCCAAGAGAGGGCAAAGATCACCAGGCAGACGGACCAAAGCGGGACAGGGGAAATAATGGTGATAAGGTTAGCCAAAAGCATACAAAAGGAGGCAAAAAGAAACATGCCCAAGGCCAGGGGAGGCGATAAGGTATAGTAGTAGAAAAGGACTAAAATGAGCACCACGGTGGCCCAGTTGGCAAATGGTCCAAGGTAGGGGATGAGAAAGTCGATAGCTTGTATCGGTATGCTGTAGATCATTCCTACCACGCTAAAAAACAGCACGGGGACGCATACCCAATGGATTTTTTTGTTTATTGGATTTTGATGACTTAAACCGTATTCGGTCAGCAGTTGGTCGATCTTTCGGGCAGTAGTCTGTGACATTACCAATGTATAGTTATAACCTAGACTTTAGTTAATTTAAACAATCTTACTTGAAAATTAATTGCCAGGCAGAAATATGTTGAGCTATTGGGAAAAGAAAAACCTTTTGAACTATGACCTACTTGTAATAGGAGCGGGATTTGTGGGGCTTTCCACGGCCATTCATTTCAAGGAAAAATACCTTGATAAATCGGTCTTGGTACTGGAAAGAGGGATTTTTCCCAGTGGGGCAAGTACCCGAAATGCCGGATTTGCTTGCTTTGGCAGTCTTTCTGAAATACAGGATGATAGGAACCACAGGCCGGAATCGGAGGTGGTGGAACTAGTCCGTTTGAGGTGGTCGGGCCTGAGGAATATCCGAAAGGTTTTTGGGGATGCTGCTTTGGAATATAGCAATACGGGTGGATACGACCTTATCAAAAGGGAAGATGAAAAGGTACTGGAGGAGATGGAAAACATCAATTCACTTCTTGCTCCCATTTTTAAAGACCAGGTATTTGAATTGGTTGACCCCAAATCATTCGGGTTTTCCCCAAGGGTCAGTCATTTGGTAAGAAACAACTACGAAGGACAGCTTGACCCCGCAAAGTACATCAAATGCCTTTGGCAAAAATGCAGGGAGCTGCACATTGCAGTGCTGACAGGAGTGGAGGTCCACAAAGTAGACGATGAAGCGTGCAAGGCCTATGCGTCCTCCTACTCTGGAGATGAAGTGACATTCAAAAGCGAGTTTTTGGCCGTTTGTACCAATGCCTTTACCGGACAACTCATTCAGGGACTTGATATCCAACCCGGAAGAGGGATGATCCTGCTGAGCAAACCATTGGCTCATTTTCCTTGGCAGGGGACGTTTCATCTGGACAGGGGGTATGTGTATTTTAGAAATGTGGACGACAGGCTCCTGATCGGGGGAGGGAGGAATATTGCCGAAGCTGAGGAAACCACCACCCGGTTGGGTATCAATAAGGAGATCGCAGCCTATCTGAAGGAGATGACCACGCAAGTGATTTTTCCCGGAAAAACTATTGGATGGGATATGGAATGGTCAGGGATCATGGCTTTTGGTTTATCAAAAAAGCCTATTGTTCAGATGGTTAATCAAAGAGCGGGAGTAGCGGTACGGTTAGGCGGGATGGGAGTGGCCATAGGCTGGGAAACCGGTAAAGCATTGGTAGATTTGTTGGTATCCTGATAAAATCATATTTTTTGTTAATTTTAAATTTCTAAAAAATTATTTCGACATAATATCAATGACGAACCTTAAACGAAAGCCTAGTTTGGGAGAGGCTTTAGTCCCCATCATATTCCTTATCGTTTTATTGGTGATCAATATCCGGATTTTTGGAACAGACAGCTTGTCCGGCTCCAATCAAATGGTATTGATTTTATCCTCTGCAGTGGCTGCGTTGATGGCAATCTTCAGACTTCAAATCGAATGGGACGTGATCCAAAGGGGGATCGTAAACAGCATCAGTGCAGCAATGCCATCCATTCTGATCTTGTTGCTGATCGGGGCACTGGCAGGTACATGGTTGATAAGCGGAATTGTTCCGGCCATGATCTACTATGGTCTGCAGATATTAAATCCCGGTATATTTTTGATTGCCGCCTGTTTGGTGAGTGCCATCGTGTCCATTGCTACCGGAAGTAGCTGGACCACGGTCGCCACTGTGGGAGTGGCCTTGCTTGGGATAGGCAGGGCACTGGGCTTTGAGGAAGGGATAATTGCCGGGGCGATCATCTCGGGAGCGTATTTTGGGGATAAAATGTCCCCACTTTCGGATACCACCAATTTGGCCCCCGCCATGGCAGGAACCAATCTCTTTACCCATATCCGGCATATGACCAAGACCACGGTTCCCTCCATGCTGATCACTTTGATCATTTTTGGCGTATTGGGCTATACCATTGGTGCGAGGGGTTCAGTGGAGCAGGTAAAAGGCATATCTGAGGTCATTTTAGAAAAGTTTGAAATCAATGGCTGGCTGTTTATCGTGCCCTTAGTCGTCTTGACGATGATTGTAAAGAAAGTCCCGGCTGTTCCGGCATTGCTCGCCGGGGCCTTATTGGGAGGTGTTTTTGCCGTAGGGTTTCAGCCACAGATCATACATAGCATCGCTGATGAACCGGGTACCAATTACCTTTACCAGTCCTTCAAAGGGGTGATGATGGCCCTTTATGGCGAGGTGAGCATCAGTACTTCCAATGAGATGGTCAACGAACTGCTCACCACGGGGGGGATGGCAGGGATGTTATATACCATTTGGCTGATCATCTGTGCCATGATTTTTGGCGGGATCATGGAGGAAAGCGGCATGTTGATGGTTATGGCCGAAGCAGTGATTGCGAAAGTGCATTCTTTGGGCTCCTTAATCGCGTCCACTGCTGCAACCTGTGTTTTTTTCAACCTCACCACATCAGACCAATACCTGGCAATTTTGGTTCCCGGAAGAATGTATGCAGATATTTATAAAAAAAGGGGGCTAAAAGGTGAAAACCTCAGCAGGACCCTTGAAGACAGCGCAACTGTCACCTCGGTACTGGTGCCCTGGAATACCTGTGGTGCCACCCAGGCTTCCGTGCTTGGAGTAGCCACACTTACGTATGCGCCCTACTGCTTTTTTAATATAATCAGCCCGTTTATGACCGTTATGTACGGTTATCTTAAACTGGGGATTAATTACTATACAGAAGAAGAAATGAGAGAAATTCAAAAAGAACTGGCTGTATGATTCCTTTTAAGATCAGTAAAGAACAAGTCAATGAACTTCCTATAGGTCACTTTAAGGGAGAAATCGTACTTATCGAAGACGAGAAGCAGGTTCCTGATGCCATTAGCGAACTGAACAGGTACCGCCTGATCGGTTTTGATACCGAAACCAGGCCCTCCTTTAGAAAGGGAGTGCACCATAGTGTCTCATTGCTGCAGCTTTCCACGCCGGACAAGGCCTTTTTATTTCGGCTAAACCACATTGGCTTTCCCAGGGGAATTCGTGCTATTTTAGAGGATCCCAATAAGGTGAAAATAGGAGCGGCTGTAAGGGATGATATCAAAGCCTTGAGGAAGTTGGAACCCTCATTTAGACAAGCCAGTTTTTTTGATCTGAACGAAGAACTCAAAAAGGTAGGTTTTCACAATGTCGGGGTAAGGAACCTCAGTGCCATGGTGCTCAATATCCGGATTTCAAAGTCCGAGCAAGTTTCCAACTGGGAGGCTGAAAAACTGACCAAAAAGCAACAGCTGTATGCCGCTACAGATGCCTGGGCATGTCTGGAGATATTTGAAGAACTTTATAAAAAGGGCTATTTGGACAAATTGTTCTCTAATCATGGAATTTGACAGAGGAAATATCCTCCAGTTTTGACATAACTTCTTCCAGCAAAGCCTCCCTGATGGATAATTGCATCTGACAGGTATTGTCAAAGGTTTGGCTTTTAATGGTAAGCTCATAATCTTTTATCAACTTCATGACATCGTTCATGTCCAAATAGTCAAAATCAAACCTGATAGATTGGCGAACGATGGCTGTCACTACCTCATTAGCGGCAATGGCTTCTGCAGCAGCCGTTTTATAGGCATTGATCAGCCCCCCAACCCCTAGCTTGGTGCCTCCAAAGTAGCGAACCACCACAATGAGGACATTGCTCAGGTTGTTTGACCTTATTTGGCCTAGGATAGGATCACCTGCGGAGTGATTAGGCTCTCCGTCGTCATTTGCCCGGTACTGCTCCTGGTCTTTTCCCAGGATATAGGCATAGCAGTGATGTCTGGCATCATAATATTTCTTTTTGAGTGCCTCAATATTTTCCTTGATTTCATCTTCATCCTGAACAGGAAAAGCAAAGGCCAGAAATTTACTGCCCTTTTCTTTGTACAGACCTTCAGAGGTCTCTTTTAATGTCAAAAAAGAATCATCCATAGCGATTATCGGGAATTTAACTCCAAACTGTGGCCAAAAGTAAAGTTTGAGGAATGGAAAGGCAAAAAAGCTGCGGGTTATATGGGGCTTCTTTACGCGAATGCTAATTTAATTTTAATTCTTGGGCAGTTTTAGGGAATGACAGGTGAATTTCCCTAACTTCGTTTTAAAGTGAATTTTTGCTCGTTATCCGAATAGTATTGCCGATATGATTAAACCTTATACCTTTCCTTTGGGGAAAGTAATGAGTTCTTCAGGAAACCTTTGTTTTTGGGACAAGGAAATTTTTCCACTTTCTGTAAAGCGGACTTTTTGGTTGACCGGAGTGCCTGAGGGAGGCATACGAGGAGTGCATGCACACTATAAAGATGAGCAGGTAGTAGTATGCTTGAAGGGAGAAGTAAAGGTGGTGCTGGAGGATCTTGCAAAGGCAACGTACGTATTTAAGCTGAATAGCCCAGGGAATGCCCTGTTTTTACCTGCCTTGGTCTGGTCAGAATTTACTTTTAAGGCCGACAGCGTGCTGATGGTGCTCTCCAATAGGGAATATTCGGAGGAAGATTATATTAGAGATAAAGCTGATTTTGAAAAACTGCAAGATGGATACAGGAAAGAGCTATGAATTCATCGTCCAGAAAAATCCCGAAGATGAGCAGGGGTGTTTTTTAGGAGACCATTTCCCACTGAATGGAGAGCAGATTTTTGTTGCAAAGCTACTCAAGAAGCAAAAGTGCAAAGTTTCCATTGCTTTTATGGTATCGGAAGAAGGGATGGCAGTCTCAAGAAAAGAGCTTTCTTATGGAGGTTTTTGGGTGGATAAAAAAATCACCGTCGACAGTTTTCTCCATTTCATTAAGGAATTGGTATCGACCCTGAATTCCATGGGAATAAGGGAACTGAAGTTGGTTCAACCTCCGGAAATTTACGAACAAAACAATCCCCTGATCCATTTTGTGCTTCAAAATCAGGGCTTTTCACTGGAAGGAATGGAGATGCATCATTTCCTGGTGGACAAGAAATTCATCAAGGGCTTTGTCCATGCAAAATTATCCAAGCACAAAAAGAAGGTGAAAAAAATGGAATGTGCAGTGGAGGTGGGAGGTATAAAAAACTTTAATTTTTTGAAGGCTGTCAAGGAATGGCATACCCATAGTGGTGATGCCTATAGGATACAAGAAGATGCCCTGATAAGCCAGGTAGGGGGCTTTCCGGAGAGGTTTTTCCTGATCTCATTCCTTTGTAATGGGGAATCAGTGGCCCATGCCTTATGCGTGAAATTGACTGATAACAGTTTGAGCTATCATTTATCCGCCTTTGATCCTTCTTTCGATCATGTATATGCCATGGAAGGGATGATGTTTGAGGTGATCAGGCTAGGAGAATCCTTGGGAGTGGATATTATTGATCTGGGCACCGTCATAACCAATGGAAGGGAAGGTTTGAAGGAGGGACAGGCCAAGTTGAAGTACTCCAATAAAATTTCCAATAAGACGGTTTGGGCCATTCAGCTATAAATTGATTTATGATTGATTCCCTGGTTTCTATCATCTGCATCTGTTACAACCATCAACACTACCTGACTGAAGCATTGAACAGTGTTGTCCAGCAAACGCATAGGAATTATGAGCTTATTATTGTGGACAATGGCAGCACTGATGGCAGTGTGGAGGAAATCAAAAAATGGCTTCACTACCAGGGCAAAGAAATTTCAGTCATTACCCAATTTTATAAGAAGAGGCAAAACTATTGTTCGGTATTCAACAAAGCCTTGGAGCAAGCTAGCGGAGACTATATTATCGATTTATCCGGGGACGACAAAATGCTCCCAGAGCACGTGGAGCACTCCGTGGCAATGTTACAAGCCAATCCTTTTGCTGCTTTATGTTCTTCCAATGCCTATTTGATCTCAGAAGAAGGGAAACAATTGGGGACTTTTTTTCCTGAAGACCTTGAAGGAAAGAACCATGTAATTTTGCCTTGTGGTGAGGTATATGAAAAAGTAATTGCCACTTATTGCGTTTGTACGCCTACCATGGTTTTCGAGGGGAACCTTCTAAGACAGGAGGACGGCTACAATGAAAAGCTTGTCTACGAAGATTTTGACATTGTTACCCGATTGGCAAGAAAATATCCCTTTGTTTATAGCGGACATCTTGGGGTCATGAAGCGGCTTCATCAAAGTTCTTTTTCTTCCGGACAGTACAAAAGGAGGCATTCAGAAATGCTATGGTCTACCTTGGAGGTATGTGAAAATATTGCACGGATGAACAGGACAAAGAAGGAAGACATGGCCCTGGTCTTTCGCTGTTTGCATGAAGCCAAACATGCCCTTGCTTCAGCCAATTTTGAGGTGGCTCAGCAGTTGCTGGCACTGGCAGAAAGAAAGGGAGCTAAAGGACCGAGGCTGCAACTGTATAAAATTTGGAGCAGCCTCCGGTGGGATCTTTCTTTTTGGTATGAGCTTCTAAAGAGGGGCTAGCCTACCACTATTTCTATAATGCTCTGGGGATCAAAATACTTTTGACCGACAGCCATGATCTCTTCAGGGGTGAAGGACCTGAAATAATTCAGTTGGGCCTCATAGAAATCGTACCCCAATCCGGCGTGATGAATGTTTTTAAACCGGTTGATCAGGTCAAAGACATTACTGAAATTGGAAAGGAAATGGCCTATCATGTAGTTACGCACTATTTCCATTTCTTCCACGGAAATCGGTGAATGTTTCAGCTGCTCGATTTCCTTATAAACTTCCTTAATGACATCATCTGCAAAGCCTTTCTGTACATCAGCCATCACCACCCAATAATCGGCTTTTTCCAAGCTTCCAATGGAGCTGTAAATGCCGTAGGTATGTCCCTTGTCCTCCCGGATGTTTTTGGTGAGGCGGCTTCCGAAGTAACCGCCCAAGATCGTGTTGAAAACGGTGAGTGCATGGTAATCCGGATGTGTTTTGGGAATCAGGTGTTTTCCCAGACGAATGCTGGACTGCACAGCCTTTTCTTTGAACTCGTTGAGGCGTTTATCCGGCCAAGTATTAAAAACAGGAACTGACTTAGGACTCAGGTTGGTTTCAAGTCCTCCGAAAGCATCAGCAATGCTGTCGATTTCCACTTCACTTAGGTTGCCAATTACAAAGATTTCGGGGCTAAGCAAGAAATTGTTTTCATAGAAATCCTTGAGCTTTTCGGTTGTTATGGAAGTGACATGACGGTCTTCAGCAATAAAACCATAGGGATGGTCTGCCCCGAACAGGGCTTTTCTATACAGTTGGTTGGCTCTTGAGCCATTTTGTTCGTTTTGGATGGAAATGGTGAGTGATTTTTGGGACTTTCTCTTTTCCAGTTCCTTACTTGGGAAGGTAGCGTCGGTCAGCAAGGACCTGAAAACAGGTAGCACCCGGCCAAAATGTTTTTTGGTGGTCAGCAGTGAAATCCCCTGTTGTTCAAAAGAGGAAATGATGTCTATTTCGGAGGCATAATGATCAAAAAAACTGTCCAGCTGGGAAGAACTCATGTCTTTGGTGCCTTCCAGGAGCATATGCAGGGTGAAAAAAGGTACCAGCGCATCCTCATCAGAATGGCGGCCCTCGGTGGAGGTAGTGATCACCTCCAGCTTGATAGCATCAATTTCCGGTGTGGATATAAAATACAAAGGGACTCCATTTTTAAGAGTCCGCTTCTCTGGTTTGATTAATTCTATGTGATCCGGGATTTGGAAAGCCGGAGCCTTAGAGCGATCTAATACTGTCATTACTGTGGTATATTGTATGCGAGTGAAAATCGCAGGGTTTCAGCCAAAGGATGGTTTTGTTTTTGGGGTACAAGATAGGAGAAGTCAAAGCCAAAGCGCTTGATGTCAAATCCTACCCCCATAGTGAAATACTGTCTGCCCCCTTTATTCTTGTTTTCGTGGAAATATCCTGTTCGCAGGGCGAATTTTTCGGCATATTCATATTCCACCCCAAAAGAGATCATCAATTCCTGCATCTCTTCACTAAAGCCATTAGGGGCATCTCCAAAAGAACCAAACATGCCACTTAGGAGCGGGCGGTTAGGGTCTTTTCCACCATTTTCAGCAATGATGGGGTTTCCGTCTGCATCCGTTCTTAAGGTTCCGTCTTCATTTCGTTCATAAATGGGAGGGGTGGGAACCATAAGTTTGTTGAGGTCCAGTGCAAAGGTCAAACTGTTGTTTTCATCCAAAGAAATATCCAAGGCAGTTCCTACGCGGAGGTTGGTTGGGATATAGTCCAAGTCTTCGGCACTGTTGTAGGTGATTTTCGGGCCAATATTACTGACGTTGACTCCCCAAGACCAAAGGGCTTCTTTGCCGCTGAAAAGGACTTCTTTTTTATGGTACAAACCTACGTCTACTCCTACACTGACTCCTGGACGGCTGTCGCTTCCTCCGGCCGAGCTGATATTGCCTGACAGATTGGAATGGATAAATCTGGCCGATATTCCTAAGGAAAAGTTTTCTGATAGTTTTCGAGCATAGGTACTTCCAATAGCGATATCCCGTGGGTTGAACTGGCCGATATCCTGACCAGAGCCGTTGGTGAGCTGGATATCACCCATATTGAAGTATCTGAGGTCAAGTCCAAATGTGGACATTTCATCTATTCTAAGGTATCCGGTAAGGTAATTCAGCGACATGTCCGGCACCAATTTACCCAGCCAAGGAGAGTAAGAAAGTGAAAAACCGGTTTTATTTTCTATAAAGGCCAACTTGGCAGCGTTCCAATGGGCCGAGTTGGCATCTGGACTGGTGGCCACACCAACATCTCCCATGGCAGCATGCCTACTGTCCGGGGCAAAATTCAAGAAAGGTACGGCTGTAATGATGACCCTTCTCCCTTCGTCCTGACCAGACACAACGACTGAATTTTGAGCCCTAACAGTGGTTACGAAAGCCAGGCCGAGGACAGTTGAAAAAATAAGCGCTTTAAGATTAATACTCGTTTGTTTCATTGAATAAGAATTTTCCCTGTTGTTAGGTCAGTGGTTCCGTCTTTTTCACTAATAAGCTGTAAGGTGTAAATATAAGTTCCTTTTGCGGGAAATTTTGTTCTGTCACGCAAAAAAAACCATTCAATATCACTGATTTCGTTGCCAGCGTTAACGTAACGCTTCTCCATAGAAAATATTTTACTTCCCAGTGGATTATAAATACTGAGCATTGCCAATAGATTTTCCCCGGGCCTGTTATGGGTAAAGCTAAAATAGCTGATCCCACTGGTAGGATTGGGATAAGTGGTATGCCCAAGGATTGTTAACTCCCTGCTGCCCCGGACCTCTATTTCAAGCTGCTCCGTGCTTTGGTTCCCATAATTATCATAGGCTGTCAAGCTAAGGAGGTTTTTTCCTTCTTTCAGTCCGTTCACTTTTAAATCAATTATACCCTTTCGATAATCACCAAGGAGGGCCCTGTAATGATCGTTTAGCTCAAGTACCGCATCTTCATTAATTTTTAGGGTAATATTTTGACCTGTAGGGACCTTGGCCAATTGGATCCCGCTTTCATCACTCAGATGGGCTAGGAGCCTTACTTGACTGGAGGGGATGGTGTGGACTTTTTGAAGGCTGTCTTCTGCAAAAAGCCTAATAACTGGGCCTTTTAGGTCTTCTTTTGGCTGTTCAGGTGTCCCACCTATCAGCAGGGATTTTGAGCCCATAGCTTCCCATCCTCTCTTCAAGTCCGATGCATATATCCTCACACTGCCCTTTTCATAGTTGGCGTGAAGATCTGGCTTGATAAAGACCCTGGCTTCCAATAGACCGCCTTTCACCTTGCCCGTTCCCCTGTGCAGGACAATGTCTGCTCTTTGGAAGCTTCCTTTTGGACCTTCATCTCCTAAGGTTGGTGCCTCAACAGGCCCGTCGTACAGGTCAAGAAGGTATTCCCCGTCAAAAGCGGAAACCAAGGCGCCTGTCAAGGGATCAAGCACCTGCCCCATTATCTTTACTTCGCTGCCCGCCTTTAAGGTGTCCGTTTCGATCAACAGCTCAGGACTTGTAAGGGATGGGGAAATATTCAGCTCGGGAAGGGGGAGCCTTAAACTGGGATCACCGATCAATGAAAAGTTTCGGTTGTAAGGGCCATTAAGGCTATTGTTTTTGGTCTGCTTAAAGATATCCCCCAGCAGTAGGTATTGGCCCGCATCCTGCTGAAGAAGCGTGTTGATAAAAGCCTTGTTGAGCTGGAAATTAATATTACTGAAAACAGGCCTTCCTGTAGTTAGAAGAGCTATCGCCCCCTTCTTCTCAGCTATTAGCAGTTCTTCTGCCCCACAGCGCAAAAAAGGGCTGTCCTGCCTTCCAAATTCACAGGTGGCCGTCATAAAGATGGGGAAATGGGGGCTTTCGGGCCAGTTTTGGATATCTGAAGTTTGGAATAGCCGTTCTGAGGTGAGGGTGTTTTCATTTCCATGGCCAATGTAATTGACCAAAAAAGTGCCCTCACTGATTTTTTTGGCCAGGAAATCCTTGGCAGTAGGAGAGGATTGATAGTTATTTTCCTGAACCTGTTCGAAATTGTCCAGATAGAGTTTTTCGGCAATGAATTCCGGATGGTTTTCCAGCAAGGTAGCCACATGCGTTTCACTGTGCCTTAAGTGGATATTGTTGTCCGCATCATCGGCTACAAAAAGCAGTTTCCTTTTCCAAACTCCCTGTTGGGCGGATGCTGTCTCGTATTGAATGATCTTATCCACGACGGATTTTGCCTCTTGGCGGTTTATCACGGGGATTCTTCCTACCCCGACAGACAGGAGATGGTCGCCTGCTTCGCTTTCCTGCCAACTGCCCTGGCCCATTTCCAAAAAGCCAAAATAATCGTCCGAGCTAAAGGATTTTAGAGGATCCAAGCTGTTACGGGAACTGTAAACAGGGATAAGGTTGGGCCTTCCGTCGATAATATTTTTGTAATCAAAAGTTCCTTTGCCAAACAGCAGGACATTGCGGAGATTACCGGATTTGTGGAATTGGTCAGCAAGGAAGTTTCGTATGGCTGAAATGTCCCTTGTGCCATAATTATAGGCATTGTATAGGTCCTCCAGCTTGACCACTAAAGTGGGGATTCCCGTCTTGTTTTTATGCTCGGCCAATCTGTTGGCCTGAAATAACAGGGAGGAAGGAGCAATGATGACCAAAGAGGCATTCGCAGAGGTATGCCTAAGGTCTAAGTTGATGTTTTGAGGAGAAGCAATGTTCCGGACCTTTTCTGGATCTAGTATCAGCAGTTTGTGGTGTGAAGGAATCGTTCCAGCACCTGCATTGGTAGGAACGGTTTTAGGAAGGTACATGTCCGTTACGTCCCAGGCCTGCTGGTTTGGCCTGATGGAAAAGCGGACATTTCTCCCTTCCAGCGGAAAGTAAATGCCTGGTGTTAACTGATCCGGATGATGGGGCAAGCCCAGTAAGAAGTACTTGAGGTAACCCACACCTCCTGAATGGGCGCTGTTCATCTCCAAATTGAAACTGGTGACCGTACCAAGGTCCAAATGATCCACAAAACCTTTGGAAAAAGCTTCCATGCCTTTAATGCCGTAAGTGGCGTTGGGGATCTCAGCAACATTCATTTTGGTGAAAATGGTCTGAGCACTTCGGATACTCAGCTCACTGGGTGAAAAGGATTGGGCCATTACTTCTGCCTGGAAATAAATGGGCCCCTGGTGGTAAGGTGAAACGCTGATATTGAAGGAAGAGATGCCTCCCGAAAAAAGTTTGTTACTGTACCAATTCCTTCCGGAAGACAAGAGGTTGTGGACCTCTTTCTTATATGCATGGACTTGATAAAGCCAGCTTTCTGGGGAGGGAACAGGTGAAGCAGAGGAGGAAGTTATCCTTTTAGGGCTGTCCACTCCGGTTTGTATAAGGTAATAGGCGGTATCGGCAAAGTAATGGTGTCGATAGCGAAGCGTATCGTTGATAATATCCAAGGTGTTTGGTGCTTCGAGGTAGACAAAAAGTTGGTCGTTGTCCATCCAGGTAGGGATTTCTTTAAGTTCCAGTGCAGTCTCTTCCAATTCCTGCGGGAGCATACCCTTTTGGCCATAAATGGCCAGTTGCTGGACTGTACTGGTTCCCCATTTTTGGGCATCTGAGGAGCTGATCTTATAAATGCCAGATTCGGTGACAGGAAATTTAAAGAATTTGGACTGGGCCTCTGCTGACTGTATACCACAGGCTATGGTAAGCCATAAAATACTAATTAAAAAGCATACGATAGAAAGGTTAGACTTCATGGGGTCTAATCAAATTCTCAATCAAAGAAAGTAAAATATATCCCATTATCACAAAAGGTATTCCTGCAATTCCCAAGAGAATTATGCTTGAAATTCCGATAATGATCACCAAATAACGAAACAAGTTGTCTGAAGGCCGAAAGTTTTTGAATTTCAGTGCGATAAGTGGTAATTCCACGGTCAACAAAATAGCCATTAGCAAGGAAAAAGCCAACAATAAATAGCCATTTGAAACCAAAGAGTTGGCCCAATCAAATTGGTCTGCAAGAAACGGCAAGGTGCATAGCAGTAAGGCATTTGCCGGTGTGGGCACGCCTATAAAGCGGTCAGACTGTCGGGTGTCCACGTTGAACTTTGCCAGCCGGAGGGCAGATTGTATGCCGATAAAGAAGGCCAAAAAAGGAAGAAAACTATCGGGAAAGGAAATTTCCAGCAGTTTTAGAACCACAAAAGACGGCAATACACCAAAGGTCACCAAGTCTGCCAAGGAATCCAGCTGCTTGCCGATTTCACTGTGGACATGGAGCAGTCTGGCCACCATACCGTCCAAAAAGTCAAATACCGCCGCAGCAAGGATGAAATAGGTGGCATAATGTATTTTATCCTGGTTGACATAATAGATGCCGGCCATACCACTCACCAGGTTCATGCAGGTGATGGCATTGGGAATATGTTTCTTGATGTTCAAAATATAGCCTTTTTGCCCACAAATGGGTTGTACTGTTTTTCATGCCCGATAGTAGTGGCTGGTCCGTGTCCAGGATAGACGGTAACGTCATCCGGTAAGGCAAAAAGCTTTGCCTTGATGGCTTCAAGGAGAGTTTGGTGATCCCCTCCGGGAAGGTCTGTACGGCCAATGCTGCCTTGGAAAAGGGTGTCCCCCCCAATGCAGGTTTTACTTTCTGCATGATAAAATACCACATGTCCCGGCGCGTGTCCCGGCACCCAGATCACCTGAAGCTGGGTATTGCCAAATTCGATGGTGTTTCCCTCTTCGAAATAAGTGAAGTCCTCGCATTCCACGTAGGCCGGGAAACCGTAATTGGAGGCGTATGCCCCAACTGCTTTGAGCACCTGTTCTTCCTTGGGATGGATTTCCAGGGGAATTTGATAGCTGCTGCTGACAAAGTCATTTCCAAGCACATGGTCGATATGGCAATGGGTGTTCAGTAGTCTCACCGGCTGAAGCTGGTGTTCCTGAATGAAATTTTTGAGGCTTTCCTTTTCTCCCTTTTCATAACAGCCGGGATCTACAATGATGGCTTTTTTAGTTTCATCATAGAGCACATAGGTGTTTTCCTGAAAGGGGTTGAAGGTAAAAACTTTAACTTGGAGCATGTCCGAAACATTTTTGAATTCATGCCAAAATAACGAAGAAAGAATTTATTTTTGGGCATGGAAGTGGATTTTTTACTCATAGGACAGGGGATAGCAGGTACGGTGCTTTCTTACCGGTTGATCAAAGCTGGAAAGTCAGTTTGTGTACTGGATCTCCCTGCCCAGAACAATAGTAGCCGCGTAGCGGCCGGTTTGTTTAACCCCATTACCGGAAGAAAAATGGTGAAAACCTGGAATGCCGACAGGCTCTTCCCGGAAATTCTTCCGCTGTACAATGAGCTGGAAGCACTGATAGGCAAACAGCTGGTATATAGCAAACCTATCTACCGTCCCTTCAATAGTATAGAGGAACAGAATGAGTGGATGGGCAAAAGCATCGATGAGGGACTTCAGCCTTATCTGAAAGAGGTGAGGATGCACTCGCTGTACAAAGAAGTAAACGATCCCTTTGGGGGCATCATGCTCCAAAACTCTGGCTATGTGGACATCAACACTTTACTGAATGGCTATACCCTCTGGCTAAAGGGACAGGAAATGCTAAGGGAAGATGCCTTTGCAGAAACCGCTCTTCGGAAAGCTGGGGCCTTTTGGGAATACAAGGACATCAAAGCGGGAGCATTGGTGTATTGCAATGGCCTAGGGGCAATGAAGAGCCCGTTTTTCGATTGGCTTCCTTTCGCACCTGTCAAGGGGGAAATTTTGGAGATGGAGGATGAATTCACCCCGGAAGAGATCATCAACCGGGGAGTTTTTAGGATCACCATGCCGGACAATACCATCAGGGTTGGATCCACCTACAGCTGGCACGACCTGGATACGGGGCCAACTGAAAGGGCAAAACAGGAGATTTTTGAGCGCTTGGATAAGATTGTTCCCTCCCAGCAAAAGAAAGTGATCAGCCATCGGACAGGCATCAGGCCTGCCACAAAAGACAGAAAGCCCATTTTGGGAAAACATCCAAAGGACGACAGCGTTTATATATTTAATGGGTTTGGAGCCAAAGGAGTTTCTTTGGTACCTTATTACAGCAATATAATGTTCGACTTATTGATGGGGAAGGACGAACCTGAAAAAGATGTTAACATAAGTCGATTTTTTAAGTATATTTAGAACTAAGACATCATATCAAATCAATGAGGTTAAAATTAGTTGGTATTTATTTTACGATTCTTTGGCTTGGTAGCTTTTCGGTTTCCCAAGCTCAATTTGATCAAGAACGTTTTGGGAAAAACAGGATACAGCACCAGGAATTCGACTGGCATTTTTTTTCATCCAATAATTTTGAGGTGTATTACTACGGGGGAGGCAGGGATAATGCCCGAATGTCCATTGATTACTTGGAAAACGAGTTTGAGAGGATCACCCAAATGATCGGCTATGTAGCCTACACCAAACCCAAAATTTACATCTACAACAGTCAGGAGGATTGGTTACAGAGTAATTTGGACCTGCACGAAAACAGTTATACTATCAATGGAGAAACGTATTTTTCCAAGCTTTTGGCAGAAGTGCCCTATACTGGGGACTGGGCCTCTTTTAGAGAGGAACTGTTGTACAGGACCATCAAGGTGATTATCGAAGAGATGCTTTATGGCAGCACCATTGCGGATGCTTTCCAATCCAATCTGATCAACAGTTTTCCTGAGTGGTTCATAGACGGAGCAGCGCTTTACCTATCCAAAGGATGGAGTTTGGAAATGGATGATTTTGTCAGGCATTACCTGGAAGAAAACAAACAGCCCAAACTTTTTAAACTCGACAAGAAAGAAGCAGCACTTGCGGGACAGTCTATTTGGAACTTTGTGGTTCAGCGGTACGGGAAGCGATACATTTCCAGCATTCTTAACCTGAGCCGTATCAACAGAAACGAAGAAAACAGTATTGCCAATACTTTGGGGGTAAGTTTTAAGGACTTTGTGGAGCAGTACAAGCAATATTATCTAGGTGTAAATAAGGCAGTCTTTTCTACTTTCAAAGAGCCCAACGTAAAGGAGGTAATCGCGGAGACCAAGAAAAATGACAACGGAGCGATAAACGACATCAAATTTAGCCCGGATGCCAAGCATTTGGCTTACGTGATCAACAATGACGGCAAGTACAAAGTGGTGGTAAGAAACCTGTCATCGGATAATGAATTCACCATTTACAAGGGGGGCTATGCCACTGATGATCAGGAAGCCAATTTTACCACACCTGTAATCGCTTGGCGAGATACCCTTAACCTGACCATAGCCACTTTCAAAAGGGGACTGACCACCCTTCGAATGAGAAGTATTGATGGCAGCAACCAGGACAAGATATTTTTAAGAAATATCACCCAGATTAAAAGCTTCGATTTCTCTCCAAATGGGAAAAATATGGTGATTTCGGCCATGGCAGGAGGAAGAACAAACATTTATACCCTCAACTTAAGGGGGCAAGGAAGAAGAATAACCAACGATATTTTTGACGATATTACGCCGGCATATATCAATGATTCCACGATTGTGTATGCTTCCAACAAAACTGATTTGCCGGACAGTGTATTGACCAAAGCGCCGGATGTCAGGGAACTTCCTGAATATTTTAACTTGTTTAAAATTGATTTGGGCGACACATTGGTAACCACGAAGTTGACCAATATGAACTCTAAGAATTACATGCCCAGGACCATGAACCAAAATTTTGTCCTGCATTTGAGCGATCAAAGCGGTATCATCAATGTGATGCGTTTAGGATTGGGCAGTGACGTTTCCAGCCAGGTATCTGCCTTCAAGACCAGTGTGGAAAGTTTTGATTATGCGCCTTCCGTCAATAAGTGGGCTTATTCTTATAAGGATGGTACAGGAAGTAAGTTGGTTTTGGAATCTTATCCAAACCTGGACCAGTTCACCCCTGGTACACCTAGGGTACAGCTTTCACAGGCAAAGGCCCTCAATGAAAGATTGGCGGCCCGAAGGCTGGAAAATCAGGTGGAAAGCACACCCGTTGAAGTGGCCAAAGTAGCTGAAGAAAAGGCAGCGGCCGAGACTTTTGCTCAGGACACTGTCAAACTGCCGGAAAATCAGACCGGAGCAATCAATTTAGACCGCTTGCGTTTTGAAAGCAAGGGAGGGATCAATACCGAAAATTATGCATTTGACACCATCCCCACCCCTGTAGAAAAAAGTGCAGAGCAGCCCGGAGTGGGCAGAAGCGATATTTTGGAGGCGTTCAGGCAGCAGAGCCTAAAGAATACGGTAAGGGGGCCGAGGAAATACATCACCCAGTTTATGGCCAATAGCCTAAGGACCACCTTTGTGGTAGATCCCTTAAGAGGTTTTGGGATAAATATTGAAGGTCAAATGACCGATCTTTTGGATAATCACATTTTCAAGGGAGGGATCATGACCACACTGGATTTCCGTTCAGGCAGTGATATCTTTTTTGAATACCAGTACCTGAAAAACAGAATAGATTTTAGCGGAAGGTTTGACAGAAAAGCACTGGTGATCTCAGATGGAGACATTACTTTCCAGCGGTATGTACTTACCAAAACGGAAATTGGTTTTTCCTATCCATTTTCAGTGCATAGCCGCTTTACAGTGGCACCTTTTATGGCTAAAACCCAGTATTTTAATTTGAATCCGGATTCATTGCTGCGGGGTGGAGATGGCCCTCACAACCGTTTTGATGTGAATTATTTTGGAGGGAAAGCCGAGTTGGTGGTCGACAAAACCAGGCAACTGGGACTTTACATGGAGCAGGGCTTCAAAGGAAAAGTGGGGATAAAGCATTATCAGGGAATAGGAAAATCAGAGCGTTCATTTAGTAATTTCTATTTGGATGTAAGAAACTATCAAAAAGTCCACAAGAATATCACCCTTGCTACCAGACTCTTTGCTGGTTCTTACTTCGGGAATAATCCCCAGAGTTATTTAGTGGGAGGGATGAAAAACTGGCTGTTCAATGAATTTTATGAGCCGCCATCCAACCGGCCTGAAACTTCGCCAGTTCAAAACGATGAAGGGGTGGAGAATTCCAACATCCTATTTGCCGAATTCGTCGACTTGAGGGGCTATGATTATGATGAAATCAGGGGCCGGAATGTCATTACTTTTTCCGCTGAGCTAAGGATTCCGTTGTTTTCTTACCTTTCCAGGGGAAATATAGCATCCAATTTTATCAAAAACTTCCAGTTGGTCGGCTTCTATGATGCAGGTTCCTCTTGGGATAAGGCAGCTCCTTGGGAACGGATCAATGATCAGAATACTGAAGTGATCAATACTGAAGGGTCGCCGTTTGAAATCACCTTGAATAACTTCAATAATCCTTGGTTGCAGAGTCTCGGCGGTGGATTGAGGACCGTATTGCTCAATTACTACGTGAAGTTTGATATGGCCCGTCCGATCAGGAATTACGATGTGGAAAAGACGCGGTTTTACGTCACCTTAGGTTATAATTTCTAAAATGAATCTTTATTGTTTATGTTTGCGGCATGATTAAATCCATGACGGGCTATGGTATAGCCAATTTTGAAAATGAGCGCTATATCATCAGCGCGGAAATCAAGACACTTAACTCAAAGTTTCTGGACCTTAACTTGAGAAGTCCCCGCCAGTTTTCCGATCGCGAAATAGAGCTTCGGGCCTTAGTGGGAGACATTCTTGACAGGGGGAAAGTTAATTTGAACATTGAGTTTACGGCCAAGTCCAGCAATGAGCTTCCGGTAAGTATAAATCAGGAGTTGTTTGAGACTTATTTTACTACCTACAAGGGAATGGCGGAGAAAGTGGGGGTGGACAGTAAGATGGATCTTTTCCGAATGGCCGCCCAATCCCCAAATGTGATGACTTCTCTTTCGGAGAAATCAGAAGATGAAGAGGAATGGGAAGCGGTCAAGAATGTGGTGGTGAAAGCCGCCAATATGTGTGATGACTTCAGGAAAGATGAAGGGGGAACACTTTTTGAAAAATTTAGGGAGAACCTTGCGGTCATCAGTGAGGGGCTGGAACAGATAAAAATTGAAGAGCCCAAGCGCAAGGAGCGC
The DNA here is from genome assembly GCF_054777495.1 of Echinicola sediminis. NCBI lineage: Bacteria > Pseudomonadati > Bacteroidota > Cytophagia > Cytophagales > Cyclobacteriaceae > Echinicola > Echinicola sediminis. The sequence continues at coordinate 61,381 of NZ_BAAHAP010000021.1, forward strand.
ATTAAATCCCGCATCCGTAACAACTTCAAGGAATGGATGGAAGAAAATAATTTTGATGAAAATCGCTTCGAACAGGAACTGATCTACTATTTTGAGAAGTTGGATATTACGGAGGAAATCGTCAGATTGGGAACGCACCTACAATATTTTGATAAGACCATGTCGAATGGCAAAAGCCAGGGTAAAAAACTCGGTTTTATCGGGCAGGAAATAGGAAGGGAGATCAATACCATCGGCTCCAAAGCCAATGATGCCACGATACAGCGACATGTGATCATCATGAAGGATGAACTGGAAAAGATCAAAGAGCAGGTATTGAACATTATCTGACAGCCTCTAAAGGAGATAAGAGTATTTAACCCAGCTTCCCGGCATCAACACGCAAAGCATGAAACAATATCATCAACTACTTCAGCACATTCTTGACCATGGGGTCAAAAAAGGAGACAGAACCGGAACAGGTACATCAAGCGTATTTGGTTACCAAATGCGTTTTGACCTTCAGGAAGGCTTTCCATTAGTGACCACTAAGAAATGCCATCTCAAATCCATTATTCACGAATTGTTGTGGTTCTTGAAAGGTGACAGTAATATCAACTATTTAAAAGAGCATAAGGTAAGAATATGGGACGAATGGGCGGATGAAAACGGCGATTTGGGTCCTGTTTATGGCTACCAATGGCGTCACTGGCCGGATGGCAAAGGAGGGGAGATCGACCAAATCACCAATTTGATCCATCAGATAAAGAACAATCCCAATTCCAGAAGGCATTTGGTAAGTGCCTGGAACGTAGCGGACGTGGATAATATGGCCCTGCCTCCCTGTCATACCATGTTTCAGTTTTATGTAGCCGAAGGGAAGCTTTCCTGTCAACTCTACCAAAGAAGTGCGGATGTGTTCTTGGGAGTGCCTTTTAATATCGCCTCTTATGCCTTGTTTACGATGATGGTGGCCCAGGTCTGTGATCTGCAGCCGGGGGAGTTTATCCATACCTTTGGCGATGCCCACCTGTATTCTAACCATATCGAACAGGCCAAACTACAGCTTTCAAGGGATTGCAGGCCATTGCCGACGATGAAGATCAATCCTGAAGTAAAAGATATCTTTTCGTTTCAGTATGAGGATTTTGAACTGCTCAACTATAATCCCCATCCACATATCAAAGCACAGGTAGCAGTTTAGCCCTGCACTTGAGCAGAGGGTGAAATTTGCTCAGGTTACCATTATGATGGAATCATTTTAACTAAACCTTTCAGGTGGAGAAAAATGGGATTCTTTCTATTTATTACTGGAAAATAAGTTCAATCATGGGAATAGGAGTGGTGTCAAATCCTGTTTCCATGATTTTTTTTATATAGGCGATGCCGGTTACATTGGTGGTGAAGACCTGATCGGCATCCAAGAGGACATCGGTGGTGAATTCACCTTCTAGCACGGTAATTCCATTGGCCCTGAGGTGATCGATCAGCACTTTTCTTCCTACTCCTCCTATGCAGCTACAGCTAAGTGAAGGTGTATAATAGCGGTTGTTTTTAATCCAGAAGATATTGGCTGCCCCAGCCTCCGATACCATTGAGCGGTTATCCAACAGAATGACTTCGTCCATGCCTTTTTCTGAGCGCTCTATATTGGCCATGACATAGGGCAATGCATTGAGGGTTTTACAGTGGGACCAAGGACTTTGTGAAAGTTTTATTTCCCGACTGATATAGGCTTTTTCTTTGATTTTAGGGGGTGCTGCATGGGCTTGGATTAAGATGATTTCCTGGGCGTTATTGCTTACAGGGGTATACTTCCCCAAGCCTGAACGAAAAACATTCCATCGGATCCTTAGTGGCTGGATGTCAGAGAAATTTGTCTTTAAATAATTTTCCAATGCACCTATAGTGCTTATTCCTTGCGGGTTAATCTTGAGTTGTTTAAGGCCTTCCTGCAAACGCTGGTGGTGTTCATCAGCAAAACGGATTTTATTGTTCTGAAAAATCATCGTTTCAAACAGCCCGTCTCCAAAAAATGCCGCCCGGTTGGCATTTTCATGGCCGATCACCTCATAGCGGGATGGAGAGCCAGGTTTGATCAGGATGGAATTGAATTCGGACATATTGATGTTCGTTTTCGATGGTCAGCTGATGCTGGTTTTTTAAATTTTGGTGAATTTAAGGGAAATCCCATGGACTGTTCCTATGAATAGATGATTTAAAAGTATATTGAATGATATTTGGAACATAAATAGTAGATTAGCACATAATTGAAGTAACAAACCCCAAATATGACAAGAAAGAGTAGTGTTTTTGATATGATCGGGCCGGTTATGATCGGGCCTTCTTCTTCGCATACTGCTGGAGTGGTGCGGATAGCACGAGCAGCAATAAGGGTGCTTGGCGGTACTCCGGATGAAGTAATGATTACCTTTTACAATTCATTTGCCAGTACTTATGAGGGGCATGGCAGTGATAAGGCGATTATCGGGGGACTCTTGGATTTAAAAACCGATGATGTGAAGATCAAGCAGTCTTTTAAACTTGCGGAAGAAAAGGGTTTGGAGTATAGCTTTAAATCAATCGGTAATGCCTCGGTCTATCATCCCAACACCATAAAGCTAAACATGATACGTGGAGAAAGGAAAGTAGAGGTAATCGGTGAAAGTTTAGGAGGAGGACTTATCAATATCAAGTCAATAGATGGTTTCAGTGCCGATTTTTCTGCCCAGGAACATACATTGATCATCAAGGCTGATGACGTATCAGGAGCCATCGCATTTATCACCAGCATACTTGCCCAGGAGAAAGCCAATATTGCGACGATGTCCGTATCCCGTAAGGGGAAGCGGGAAATAGCCTGTCATGTAATTGAAATGGATTCAGGGCTTAATCCTATTACCATTAAATACTTAGAAAGTATCAGTTGGATTCACGAATTGATTTATATACCAGACATTGACCTTTAGACAAAAATATGATTAAAAGACTTTTTGCATCCACCACTTTGTCCTTGCTTTTTTTTACTGCCTTGCAGGCACAAAATGAGATGACTGCCCTTAGCTTGGAAGATTGCATAGAAATAGGCGTAGAAAACAACCTGGAGCTTCAGAAGAGTGTGCTCAATCAGGAAAACAACCGGACCAACCTGATGGAAGCCAGGGCACAGCGGCTTCCTTCGCTTTCTGCCTCCTCGGGCTACAGGTATAATTGGGGGCGTTCGATCAACCCGTATACCAATGTGGTGACCACCAACAGTTTTGGCAGTTCAAGCCTTAGCGGCAGTACCAGCCTGACCCTTTTTTCAGGAGGACAGGTTAATAATACCATTCATCAGGCGGTGGTGGATCTGGAAACAGGTGAACTTAATTTGTTGGCGACAAAAAATAACATCACCCTGAATATTGTCAATCTTTTTGTCAACGTGGTTTTTGCCCAGGAGCAGCTTAATGTGGCCAAGTCACAGCTTGAGGTGACCAGCCAGCAACTGGAAAGGACCAAAAAATTGGTGGAAGCGGGGGCACTTCCCTTGTCAGACGAACTTGATCTTCAGGCACAGAACGCCACCAGTCAAATGGAATTGACCAATGCCACCAATAATCTACGGTTGGCCAAACTGAATTTGGCGCAGGCCATTCAGGTTCCTTTTGATGGCGGGTTTGATATCGCTATTCCGGATTTAGAAGCGGAGGATTACATGCTGGTGGCCCAAGATGTCGATGAGGTGTTTTCGATTGCCTTATCCTTGATGCCTGAGATAGAAGCAGCAGAATTGGCGACAAAGAGTGCTGATTATGGCGTCAAAATTGCCAAAGGCGGTTACTATCCTTCCTTAGGCTTGGGAGCAAATATCGGCACAAACTATATTGATAATTTGACAGATCCCAGCGGGGATAAAATTTCCTTCAGCCGGCAGTTTGACGGAAACCTTTCCGAAGCCGTAGGGATCAATCTGAACATTCCCATTTTTTCCAATGGAAGAAACAAAGCTAATTTGCAAAGGGCGCGGGTGCAGAAACGTCTGAGTGAAGTACGGGAAAAGGAGGCAAGGAACCAGCTTCGTCAGGACATCGAAACCGCCTATACCAATGGAATTGCGGCAAAGCAGTCTTATGAATCTTCCAACGTGAGGGTTTCTTCTTTGGAGGAGGCTTTCAGGATGGCGCAAAAGCGTTTTGAAGTCGGGATGATCAATGCAGTGGATTTTCAGGTGGCACAGAACAACCTTTTCAATGCCCAAGCAGACCTGCTCCAGGCAAAATACGAATATATCTTTAGTGTCAAAGTATTGGATTTCTATGTCGGGAATCCCTTAACGCTTTAATAGTGAGAGTTATGGCTAAAAAGAAATCAAATAAGCTTATTTATATTTTAGTCGGAGTTCTGGCCGGCTTGGTAGTCCTTATGCTTATCGGCAAGGCAGCCGGTTGGGTAGGTGGTCCCAGTGAAATAGAGGTGGAAACAACCGAAGCCGCCAAAAAGACCATTGTGGAAAAGGTCAGTGCTTCCGGAGTGATAGAACCTGAAACCGAGGTCAAGTTAAGCCCTGATGTGGCAGGGGAGATCATTGAACTCAATGTAAATGAAGGTGATTCTGTAAAGCAAAACGATCTGTTGGTGAAGATCAGACCGGATAACTTTATTTCCGTTTTGGACAGGAATAAGGCCAACCTCAATCAGCAAAGAGCCAATTTGGCGCAATCAGAAGCATCACTGAAGCGGTCGCAGGCCCAGTTTGAGCGGTCGAAACTGGAATTTGATAGAAATAAAAGCCTATACGAAAGTAAGGTCATCTCTGATGCGGAATTTGAGCAGGCGAAGGCCGATTTTATCTCTGCTGAAAATGACCTTGCAGCTGCCAAGCAATCCGTTCAGGCAGCCCAGTATATTGTGAAAAGTGCCCAAGCCAGCGTCAATGAAGCCAGTGAAAACCTTAGCCTGACCAATGTTTTTGCTCCCATGACGGGGATCGTTTCCAAGCTTTTGGTGGAAAAAGGTGAAAGGGTAGTGGGGACCCAGCAAATGGCAGGAACGGAAATGCTGAGGATTGCGGATCTAAGTAAAATGGAAGTAAGGGTGGATGTCAACGAAAATGATATTGTTCGCCTCTCTCTTGGTGATACCACCATCGTCGACGTGGATGCTTATGCACATACAGGAGAAACGTTTACCGGTGTGGTGACCTCCATAGCCAATTCCGCCAACGAAAAGGCCAGTCAGGATGCTGTTACTGAGTTTGAGGTGAAAATCCGGATTTTAAATGAGTCCTACAAGGGATTGGTTACCAGTGAAAACCGGTTCCCATTCAGGCCGGGGATGACTGCCAGTGTGGAAATTATAACCGATAAAAAAGTAAATGTGCTTTCAGTTCCATTGGCCGCAGTCACCACTAGAGAGGATATGCGTGTGGACTCGACCGATAAGTCCAGTGATTTACAGGAGCTGGTGTTTAAAGTGGAAAATAGCAGGGCAGGGATTCATCAGGTGAAAACCGGGATTTCCGATTTTGAAAACATTGAAATCATTGAGGGGTTAAAAGAGGGTGAAAAAATTGTATCAGGGCCCTATCATATTGTCAGTAAAAACTTAAAAGACCAGGATCTGATCAAAGAGAGCAGCGAAGGAAAGAATAATAAATAGGGATTCCTCCTCAGCAGTTTTGCCTGAAATTGCCATCATCTCTGGGTGAGGGCTCATGCTCCCACCACACAAGGACCGGCTAAGCTTGCAAAGGCCAATGACATGCAAAGGAAATTAAAAAGCCCCGAAAATAACGGGGCTTTTTAATGCAATCCCAAGCCTTGAGTGGCTCCAGGCAAGCTCGGAACGATTTTGGAACTTCAACTGAGCTTACTAGTATAAATTGACGAAATTCTCAGCAACCAAGTCACTGATGGGGATTTTTTTATCGATCAACGCTAATTGCGATAAAATATCCAAGGTTTTTTCCAGGGTGTCTTCCTTTAGCTGGTTGTTTGTTGCCCATTCTGTTTGACTTAACCAAGCTTTTATATCTGCTTCCTGAATACCATAAGCTTGACTCAAAATACCACTTAAGTTGTCCAGCAGCCGGATTTTTGATGTTTTTTGGTAAAGCGCTCGTTGTATTGCCTGAAGTTTTTCAGGATGCTCTTTGAGCAATTCCTCATGGGCTACGATCACAAAACAAGGCCAGGGAGTAGGGATTTCTCCGACCCTTCGGAAAACACCTTGATCTACAAGTGGTTTGGTGGTATATTTTTCCCACAGAAAGGCTTTGGGCTGCTGGTCTTCAAAAGCTTCGCGTGCACCATCCATATTCCCTACAACTTCGAACTGTAATCTATCCGTTTTCCAGTTGTTTTGCTTAGCGAGTAGGAAAGCCATCAGGTGCGAACCTGAACCGTACCTGCTGATCAAAAATGGAGCCTTTTCCAGGTCTTTGACGCTTACGACCTTCGAATCTGCTGGCACATGTATTCCCCAAGTCAAGGGAGATAGTACATGGTACCCAAGGATCTTACCAGGGTTTCCTTCAGTTTTATCCTTGATGAAACTTTCGGTAAGGAGTATGGCGATATCGGCTTTTTTTTCTCTCAGTGCTTTATTCATCGCTCCAGAGCCCCTTGATTCATCTTGCCAGTTTAATAGAATTCCCTGTTCTTTTAAGGGCTGTTCGTCCGCAAGCCTAATCCAGGGATAGTTGAAGTGTTCGGGTACACCGATGATGTTGATCGTTTTCATGTCTCAAAGATATGTTCCGTCCTTTGATTCAGGAAATAGAATAAAGGCTTATTGATCATATAAACCTGAAAAAATGCCAATTGGATAGGAAGGTATAAGCATTAAGCCTATAGGCCCTTTCTAAGTCATAGACGGTATATCATTAAAAAAAATGGTTGATCTCATACTGGTTCCAGTATTCATTTAGATGATAAATGGCCGTGAGGCTGAATTATTCATCATCCTTTCCTTTAAACCCCTATATCCTCATTCCAGAGCTCAGGGTTGTTGTCTATAAAGGTTTTCATGAGTTGTTTGCATTGGGGATTATCCGCAACAATGACTTCTACTCCCCTGGACCGTAGAAGTTCTTCTTCTCCCATGAATGTTTGGTTTTCGCCGATGATGACTTTAGGGATTCCATAGAGCAAAATGGTTCCTGAGCACATGGGACAAGGGGAAAGGGTAGTATAGAGCACGGAATTTTGATATACTATGGCAGGTAGCCTTCCTGCGTTTTCCAAGGCGTCCATTTCACCATGTAGGATGACACTTCCTTTTTGTACCCTTCGGTTGTGTCCCTGGCCCAGGATCTTTCCGTTGTGGACCAGTACTGATCCTATAGGAATACCGCCTTCCTGCAATCCTTTTTGGGCTTCTTCTATTGCTGCCTGTAAAAACTTATCCATTGAGATTATCCGTTTTGTTGAAGCATTGGACATGACTGGGACTAAATTTATGAAGATTTATTTACTGTCCAAAGTGGCGTTACCTTACCTAGCGCGATTAATCTTTCTGTAGAAAATTTATGGCTAATATTTAGATGTAAATGACATTCCTAGCGATTTAAAAGTAATCTATAACTAAAATAAAACAGTTCATATTGTCGATTTTTTTGAAATAAATAGTGATATTAGCTAGTTATATAGTAAAAAAGCCTAATTGATCGCCGTATAGCGGGATAAGAATTTATGGATTTTACACTGGGTATTTATTCTATTTCCTTATTGATTTTTGCAGTGTTCACCGTGTTGGCCGCATTACTTTTGTTTATGCGGTTGAGCAAAGATGTCCAATGGTTTGGCGCGATGATGATTGCAGTGTCGATATGGGCAGCCAGTGACGGAATTATGGTCGCTACAGATGATTTGGAGAAAATGTTGTTTGTAGTGAATTTTGAATATGTTGGGATAGCTTTGGTCCCCGTATTTTGGCTGCTATTTACGTTGAGGTTTGTGGGGTATGATCAATGGCTTACCCCTAAGTGGATTGCTATACAGTTTGTTTTTCCTGTCCTTACTTTACTGATGGTATGGACCAACTCCTACCATCATTTACATTATAGGGATGCCCAAATCCTGCCAATGGGGGATTTGTATGGTTTGATCACTTCTAAAGGCCCATGGTACCTTATCCATACCAGTTATTTCTATGGTGCCATTACGTTTGGGGTGGTTCTTCTGATCCGTCGCTACCTGAAAACGGAAGGGATTTACAGGAAACAAACGGTGATCATACTGTTGGGAACCTTGATCCCTTGGATCGCTAACATTCTTGTGGTCTTTCAGGTGGGGCCTTTTAATGGCCTTGATCCCACACCTCATGCTTTCATGATGACATGCCTGATTGTGGTATTCGGATTTGTGGAATTGCGGTTGTTTGATGTCAAGCCCATTGCCAGGAACAAGGTGATAGACTCCATGCGCAACGGAATGATGGTAGTGGATGGAGAAGAAAGGGTGGTGGATATAAACCCCTATTTTTTGGATTTGTTGGGGATGAGTTTGGCGCAGGTTACCGGTGCTCGATTAGGAGACTTAGGCTGTTTTGGAGATGAATGGAAGGAGATATTGAAAAGCGATAAAGAAGAACATCTGGGTATGATCCTTCATGTGGGGGGAGAAGACAAGCATTTTGAAGTAAACTGTAAGTTTATAAATGGAGGGTCAAAAAGATACGATGGCAGGCTGCTGATGTTCAGGGATATCAGCCAGTTTGTCAAAGACCAAAAACGGTTGGAAGCCCAAGCCAAGGAGCTTACAAAGCTCAATACTACAAAAGACCGGTTACTTTCGATCATTTCCCACGATATTAAAGCTCCCCTGAACTCCCTGACACAGTTTTTAAATATGGCGGGTTCGGGAATGTTAACAGACAAGGAGATAAAGTCCATGTTGCCAGTCTTTGAGCAAAATTTAAAGCATGTTTCAGGATTCATGGAAAACTTGCTGGTATGGGCAAAAAGCCAGTTGCACGGAGAAAATGTGGACCGGGTAGAGTTTGACCTGATAAGGGAAATTGAGGATTGCATAGGCCTTTTTAAGTCGAGCTTGGATGAAAAGGGGATTATTTTAATGATCAACAAGGAAGGAAGCAGCCTCGTATATGCAGACTTGAATATGATCAGTTTGGTAATTCGAAACCTGATCAGCAATGCCATAAAATTTTGTCAGACAGGAGATCAAATCACGATAACGGTAAGACATCTATCCGACGAAGTGGAAGTAAGGGTAAAAGATTCTGGGGTTGGCATCGAGGAGAAAAATTTTAAACGAATTTTTTCAAATGAATCTTTCACTACCTACGGTACCCAAAAGGAAAGAGGTACAGGTCTTGGTTTGATGCTTTGTAAAGATTTTGTAGAAAAGAACGGAGGCAAAATCTGGGTGGAAAGTGAAGTAGGAGAAGGTGCTAAGTTTTTCTTTACGGTGCCCTCAGCCATGGCTCAAGCCGAAAGATGCAATTAGCAAGCTACCCCACGACGGATGCCTAGCAGGGGCATTTAGCCCACTGCTATATCATCCTTGTCCTCTACAAAGAAAGTACAGAAAGCAGCCAGGATCAAAATCAATCCAGCGGTGAAAATGGCGTAAACCGCTTCTCCGCCATAGAGATTTTTGACGATAAATCCACCCACAAAACCGTTGAAAATCTGTGGGGCGGTAATGAAGAAATTGAAGATGCCCATATAGACGCCCATTTTATGGGCTGGAATGGAGCCTGCAAGTATGGCATAGGGCATGGCCAAAATACTGGCCCAGGCAATGCCAACACCCACCATGGAAAAATTAAGTATCCATTTCATCTCAGGGCTGCTGACCCATAAAAAGGAAGCCAGGCCTATTCCTCCAGCTGTAAGACAAAGAGCATGGGTCATTTTTCGCCCAATCTTAGCCGCTATCACCGGGAGGCTCATGGCAAATACCGCAGAGACCAAATTATAGACTCCAAATATGACCCCAACATAGTTTCCTGCCTCGTTGAATGCCAAGGAAGACCTGTCTTCGGCGGGCAATCCCCAAACATGCTGGGCTAGGGCAGGGGTAGTGAACACCCACATGGAGAACAGGGCAAACCAAGAAAAGAACTGTACCAAACCTAACTGTCGCATGGTTTTGGGCATGTTCATAAAGTCGGTGAAAATGGCCGAAAGCCCCTTGGCTTTTTCTGCATTGATACCCTCAGAGAGACTTTCGTTTTCTTCAGGGGGATATTCCGTGGTCCTTAGTACCGTCCAAAGGATGGAGGTGACCAAAACGGAGGCACCTATAAAGAAAGCCCAAACAACGTTTTCCGGAACAATCCCTTCATTGGCAGTGGTAGAGACATCAAACCATTCGGTAAGCACATAAGGAAGCCAAGATCCGATTACCGCACCAAGGCCGATCAAAAGTGTCTGCACTGCAAATCCCAAGGTACGCTGATCGGTGGGGAGCTTGTCCGCTACCAGCGCCCTGAAGGGTTCCATGGCAATATTGAAGGAAGCATCCATCACCATAAGAAATCCTGCCCCCACCCAAAGTGCAGGCAGAAAGGCGACAAATAAGGAGGCATTGGGCATCAGAATAAGCCCTATAGCCGCTAAGATGGCACCTGCTAAAAAGTAAGGACGCCGTCTACCCAGCCTGGTCCAGGTCCGGTCGCTGTAGTGACCAATAATGGGCTGGACGATCATTCCAGTGATGGGCGCTACCAGCCAAAAAAGGGAAAGGTGCTCCACGTCCGCACCAAAAGTTTGGAGTATCCTGCTGGCATTGGCGTTCTGTAGGGCAAAGCCCATCTGTATGCCCAAAAAGCCGAAGCTCATGTTCCATATTTGCCAAAAGCTTAATCTTTTCTTTTCTATTTTGGGTTGCATTGTCTTCATAGAAGGTTATAAAAAAGCCACCTGAATGGATTCATTTGGGTGGCATTATCATCAGAATTTAGTCTCGCACTAGTTAAAAATAAGCTTTATTTCCTCATTTTTATTATCGATCCTCACAAATGGTAAAAGGGGAGTTTGATGGAAAGGCAGGCTGTTATCCGGTAGAGGGTCAAAATCAGTGAGTTGGTTCAAGAAGGCCACTGATTTTTTTTCAATTTTCACATCTACACCATTGGCCAGTACTTTATTCACCTTAAAACCGTGGAAGATGATTTCAATGGTTTCGAAAGTGCTGGAGAAGTTTCCGGTCACTTCAGAAAGGTGAAGTGATTGCTGTTGACTGTCCAAGGTGATTTCCCTTTGGTAATAGTTGCCATACCGGTAAGCATTGGAAATACCGTCGTCTTCATAATGCAGGTAGCTGTTTGTTCCGCTTCCTTTATAAATATGGAGCCGAAGCAATCCATCATGCTTTTCGGAGGTATGTTGTACGGGAGATTGCATGGGAATGATGCTTCCTCCTTTTACCATCACCGGCAGGTAATTGATGGGACTGTCAAGATAGATTTCTTGGTTTCCGGCATAGGGTTTATCTGTATAGAAATAATACCAGTTGCCTTCCGGTAAATAGGCTTTGGTGATTTCCTTGTAGCTTTCCACAGGGATGACCAGAAAACTTTCACAAAAGAGGTATTCGTTTTGGAACCTACCATCAAAGATGTTTTCGTCAAAGGTGTGATCGATGGCCAAGCTTTTGGTCAATGGGATTCCATTCTGGCTACTTTTGTAAAAACCGGCATAGATCATTGGCAGCAGTTGATACCGTAATTTTACATAGTTTCTGGATATTTCTTCCACTTCTTCTCCAAATGCCCAGGGCTCTGCAGCATTGCTGTTGATCATGGAATGGGCCCTGTAAAGGGGAGAAAATGCAGCGATGCTCATCCATCTGGCAAAAAGTGATTTGCTGGCTTCCCCGCAAAATCCACCTACATCATAACCCGCAAATGCCACTCCGCTTAACCCCAAACTGTTGACCAAGCGGATTCCGGCCATCATGTGTTCCTCACTGGCCACATTGTCTCCGGTCCAGGCCGCTGCAAATCGCTGGATTCCCGAAAAACCGGCACGTGTCAGGATAAAGGGTCTTTCCTGTCCCTGAAGGAAGGCGCCTTCCTGTGCTGCCCTGGCCATCTGCATGCCGTAAATGTTGCGGGCTTTGCGGTGGCTTACTTTTTCTCCTTCGTAATCAAAATTGATCAGGTTGGGGGTGTGCTGACCCCAAGATGCCGGCTCGTTCATGTCTGTCCAGAAGCCATCGACTCCGGCATCGGTATAAAAGGCCATCTTTTCCGCCCACCAAGCCCTGGTCCGGGCATCAGTGAAGTCAGGGAAGGCACACCAGCCGGGCCATACCTGGCCTTCATAAATTTCCCCGTCAGGATAGCGGAGGAAGAGGTCCTTCTCAAAACCCTCTTGATAGGGTGAGTAGCTTTCTTCCACCTTGATGCCAGGGTCCATTATGACCACTACTTTGAAGCCTTTTTCCTTGAGACTTTTGATCATGGATTTTGCATCAGGGAATTTTTCCCCATCGAAGGTGAAAACCTTATAACGCTCCATATGATGGATATCCAAGTAGATCACGTCTGCAGGTATGTCCTTGTCACGGAAGGTTCTGGCCAAGGTCTGTACTTCATTTTCCGGATAGTAGGAGTAACGGCATTGCTGATAGCCCAAGGCCCATAAGGGAGGTATTTGTAATCTTCCTGTGAGGGAAGCATAGGAGGAGATGATGTTTTCTACCTTGTCTCCTTGGAAGAAATAGTAATCCAAGTCGCCGTCTTCGGCGGAGAAATAGCTGAAGCGCCGGTTGGAAGCCCCAAAGTTAAACACAGACTTATGGGTGTTGTCCATAAAGATCCCATAAGCTTGGGTATGATGAACACCAATATAGAAGGGAATGGACATGTACAAGGGGTCATCATTCACTCCATAGGCAAAATAGTCCGTGTTCCAGTTGGTGAATGCCTGCCCAGCCCTGTTCAATCCACCGGTCTTTTCGCCCAGGCCAATAAACTTTTCGCCTTTTTGGAGTTTTTTATAATTGGTGACCTCCGTCCCCAGCCAAGAAACACCAAAGGCAGGGTCATCTTGGTTGAGCAAGTGGTCATTGCGGTCATAAAAGCTGATGGCCCATTCTTTTTTGGCAATAGTTAGCTTGATTTTAGGGGTTTGGAAATAGATGAAATCATCGTCTTCCTCTGCCAGGCCGTTGGAGTCTATAGGTTTACTGACAACACTATAAGGATTAGGAGAAGAGAATTCTCCCCGTCCAATCCTTATTCTTAGGATGTCGTCAGCGTAAGTGCTGATTTCAAATCGGGCATTGTTCGTATGACCTGAGATGCCGAACGCCGTTTTTTCCCACGAAACGATCTTTCCAGCTGACACGTTTTGAGCACGGGTTACCGAAGTTGCTACAGTAGTCATTGGGCTAATTTTAATAAGTTATCAATATGCGTTAAAAGAGCTGCCCTCCCCGCGGGTGCCCATAGGCTTGCGGAGGTAGGATTGGGAAGGAGCTAAACACCTGCTGAATATTAGGCGCTGGTGACGGACAGCATGCATATAATGACAGGTTATGTAGGGCTAAGTTATTAAAGGAAATTTGAAGTTAAAAATTTAGAAACCAATCGAATACCTTTTAAAAGGGTCGTTTTGCGGCTATATGGGCGCAAAATCCAAAGGGAAGACCTTATTCAATCGTGTGCATAAAAAATAAAAAAAAAGTAAAAAAAAAACTAATGAATGGTAGTGTGTGGTTCAATGGTTGCACCGAATTATAATCATAAATTAAAAAAAACTAAATGGTTTCCCGCTGATATCACCGATCAGCGCAGATGCTTTTTTCAATTGTTGTAGGCAGTTATCTCCCCTTGACATTGGGCGAAAAATGGTTGGTGGCCAGTGATCAGTTCATCAATCCAATAATTGACCCAGGTATTGGGGATGATTGTAATATAAGTCCGTACGTTCTATATAGTGTTTGTAATAGGTGTTATACGAATACATATACGAAAGCTATTCCTTTTTTAAGGAAGACTTTCTGATAACAAGTCCGGTGTCCAAAACCTCATTTCTGGGCTTGAATGCATCTTCTGTTCTGTTGTCAATCATATCCAGCAAAAGTTGGGTGGCTTTTTCTCCCATATTGAAACCGGGCTGTGTCACTGAAGATAAGGGAGGGTCAATCATGGACGAAAACTGCCAGTTGCTGAAGCCTACCGCACCAAATTCTTCGGGCAGTTTTAATCCCGCAGCCTTTGCGGCCTGCAAGGCTCCTGCAGCAGCCACATCATTGGCTGCGAAAACCGCGTCTGGCCTAAGGTCAGATTGGTCAAAGAGCTTTTGGCAGATCTCCTTACTTTCGTCTGAGGTACCTTTGGGGCATGGGATGATCCATTCTTCCCTGATAGGAATATTGGCCTCTGCCAGTGCTTTGAGATAGCCTTCTTTTCTGTCCTTGCTAATTTTCAGGTTTTCGGGTCCGGCAAGATGCACAATGCGTGAATAGCCTTGTCCTATAAGATGCTTAACGGCATTATAAGCTCCCGAAAAATCGTCGACGGTGACATTGACCGTATCTTTCAGATCTGGTAACCGATCAAAAAAGACAATGGGATAGTTATAATCCATCAGTTTTTTGAAGTGGTCAAAATTGGTGGTCTCTTTGGAATAACTGACCAATAAACCATCAATTTGGTTGGTGATCATGGTTTCCACTGCAGCCACCTCACGGTCCAGGCTTTCATTGGTCTGAAGGAGAATCACATTATAGCCATTTGCATAAGCGACTTCTTCTATTCCACTGATCACAGTACTGAAAAAAAAGTGTACTACTTCAGGGATGATCACTCCTATGGTGAAAGATTTACTTTTTCGGAGACTTAGGGCTACCGCATTGGGACGGTAATTCAGTTTTTTGGCAAGCTCTTTTACCTTCGCCTTGGTTTCTTCACTGATTCCCGGATAATCTTTCAGGGCCCGGGAGACCGTGGAGGAGGAAATGTTGAGTGCTTTGGCGAGATCTTTTATCGTGGCTTGTCCTAGTTTCATGATTTAATTAGACTTTTCTAAGATTCTAATATACTGCTTTAGCTCAATAATAAAACTACTACGGATTTAACCGAAAGTCAAAGAACTGTTCGGTTTTGGATAAAATTGAATTTTTTTGGGCGAAAAATTTAATCCCTATGAAAACGTTTGCGGTGACGTTTGCACTCAAAATATATTATTTTTTTCAAGCTAAAAACTTGCTCATATGGCTTGTATTGCCTAATATTTGATTACGAACACGGGAGAAAGCTCAATAATAGCCAATTTTATTATTCTGTAATATTCCGGGTTTATTACAGTAAATATAATTATTCTAATAATTTATTTACATGTAGAAAAATATAACAATTCATCCAAAACAAACCATTATGCGAAAAATTTATACCGTCTTAACAGTAGC
>NZ_BAAHAP010000022.1:0-74677 GCF_054777495.1 Echinicola sediminis
GTAGCAATTGAGGATGGAATTGTATATATAGTTGATCATTCAAATCATCGTATTCAGAAGATGGATTTGCAAGGGGATTTTATTAAGAAATGGGGCAACGAAGGGAAGGGAGATGGTCAGTTTACCTATCCATGGGGCATTACGATTTATAAAAATATGGTGGTCGTTAGCAGCGATAATCGATTGCAGTTTTTTGATAAAGATGGGAAATTTATAAAATCCTGGGAATTCGAAAACACTCTTTATGATCTTGCTTCAGACGGAGAATTTATTTATGTAGCAGCAGGTGATGTCATATTGAAAATTGGTGAAGACAAGCACTTTATAGATAAAATTGGAAATTTTACAGTGGTCATTGGGGTAGCCCTAAAAGAAAATGGGGACGTTGTTGCTATGGATACTTATGGAAGAAAGCTTAAGGTGTATCGTCAAAGGAATTAGTAAAAGATTTGAAGAGATAGCTCAATTCTTGCTTTTTTAAATTTGTCATTTTAAAAACTATTCCGGCCTAATTTTGAAGCAAATCATTGAAACAATGAAAATTCAATTAATTACCAGCAAGGTTTTGTTCTTCTTGGTGTTTCTCATCACTTCAAGTAGAGTATCAGCTCAAGAAATTCTTTATGGACTTACCCAAAACGGGGGACTTTATGAAAAAGGTGTTATCTATCAAATAAATGCCGATGGTAGTAATTATGTGGTCTATGGAGATTTTAATGGAGAAAACGGAGCACATCCAGGAAATGGAGCTGGTCTCACCCAGGTAAATGGAAATGATCCGTTTGCCGGATTTGCCGCACTGACCATGCAAGGTGGAGGTAGTTTAGATAGGGGGGCGCGAGCAGGGGTTGTTGCCGGAAGGTCGGGACTTCTTCCTCCATTTAAATTTCAGTTTGGAGAGAATGAAACTGGGACGCATCCCTGGGGGAGTTTTTTGTTGGGACCGAATAATTATCTTTTTGGAATGACCTCTGATGCGGGTCATTATAACGGAGGTGCAATATTTTCTTCGCGGGCACCGGTTAGTAATGGTGTGTCCAGTTCCATCCATTTTGATGGAATAAACCGGGGAAAGTCACCAAAAGGAAGCTTAATTCAAGGTGCTGATGGGCTAATGTATGGAATGACGGAGTTGGGCGGTAAAGCTGGCAAGGGGGTGATTTTTGCGTATAGATTTTCCAATAATAGCTTTGAAAAGCTTCATGATTTTGACGGTACTTTATCTGGAGCGAACCCTACCGGTAGCTTGGTGTTGGCTGCAGATGGGAGATTATATGGGATGACCAAAAGAGGAGGTAGTTTTGACCTAGGAGTTGTTTTTAGCATAAACATCGATGGAACTGATTTTATCAAATTGATTGATTTAGGTAGTTCCTTAGGCTCTCTTCCTCAGGGATCCCTGGTAGAATATTCTGATGGTAAACTTTATGGAATGACTTCCGCAGGGGGAGTAAATGGTTTTGGAACTATCTTTAGCATAACTCTTTCCGGAGAATTTACTAAACTCGTTGATTTTGATGGTGCAAACGGGAAATCTCCAGTGGGTGATTTGGTGATGTCTATCAATGGAGATGTTCTGTATGGAGCGACCTTTTACGGAGGGAAACATGATAAAGGCGTTATTTTTCGATTAGAAAATGGCAGGACCTTTTCTAAATTCCATGACTTCGAAGAAAAAACAGGGGCAAACCCGGTTGGGGCCTTGGCAGTGAGGAAAGCAATGCCAGATCTTTCATTTCCGGAATTTGAAACCAAGACCACAACAAGTGATGCTTTTGATCCACAGGTGGAAACTTCGACCGGGATGCCGACATACTTGATTTCAATGGATGAAAGCGTGGCAATTATTGAGGATAATAAAATTAAAACCGTTGGAGAAGGCTATACAGATATCATTGCTTATATAATAGGTGATTATCAATACATCCCCCATTCAATTACAAGAAAGCTGTATGTGGAAAAAACAGAACAAACCGTTGATTTTCCTACCATTCCTGATATGACCTTTGGGGATGAACCATATCAATTACGTGCTACTTCCAGTTCTGGATTGCCTGTGCAGTTTATAGGGGCAGATGAAGATGAATTTGTTATCAGGAATGCGGGTACTTTTACGGTAAGAGCTTATCAGCAGGGGGATGAAATTTACAGCCCTGCCGAAGCCTCAAGGACATTTGTAGTACATCCTGCTGAGCAATCTATTGAATTTCAACTGGGGGAGGAGGTAATCTGTTGCGAGCCGATTAATTTGAAAGCAACAGCCTCGTCTGGACTTCCTGTTTCATTTAAGACATTGGATTGGGAAAAAATATCTATAAATAATAATACTGCTACCATTTTTGAACTTGGCAAGGCTGAAGTAATTGCTTATAGTGAGGGAAATAAGAATTATAAGCCAACTGAGAAAAAAGTTTCCATTAATATTGTTATGGGGACACAAACTATTGATTTTGATTTGCCCAATAAGACATTTCAGTATGGAGGTCCAGATCAATACGTTTTTTCTAAAAGTACGAGTGAACTGCCCATTACTTATACTAGTGATCCCCCTGGGATAGCGGTTTATGATGGCCGATACTTGCGATTGATTGGGGTTGGGACGACCACTATTACCGCTAGTCAGGAAGGGAATGAACTGATGCAAACCGCCGATCCTGTTTCCCAAACCATAACCGTAAATCCCGCGGATGAACCAGGGGTCGATAATTCAATAATTTGGGAGCCCATTTTTTCCAAAATGACCATGAACCCTCCATTTAATTTGTATGCTAAAACAAGTACCGGTTTGCCTGTTAGCTATTCTTCTTCCGATACATCTGTCGCAGTAGTTTCAGGAAACCTTGTTAGGATAAAGGGAGGAGGAGTAACGACCATCACGGCAGAGCAGAGAGGTAATGATACCATTCCTGCAGCTACTCCTGTCCAATATGAGCTTCAGGTAAATAAGATGTACCAGTCCATTCCCAATTTACATTTATATAATGTGAAGTATGGGGAAATTGCTAAACCTTTAGCATCTAGAACTAGTGGAGGTTTGCCGATAAGTTATTCTTCTTCCAATCCATCAGTAGCTTATGTGGATGAAGACTACTTTTTACATTATGTGAATTCAGGTGCTGTAACCATTTCAGCTGTCCAAGAAGGAAATGAAAATTATCTTCCAGCCAATCCAAGAACTGATAGGTTTAGTATATCCCCTCTCTATCAAACCATAAGTTTTGATTCCATACCGTCAAAAACTTTTGGAGACGATCCTTTTGAACTAACAGCCGAGGCTACTTCGGGCTATGATATAGCATTTTTTAGTGATAGTACAGAAATAGCTACGGTTGAGGGGAGAACGGTTACCATCCACCAAGCGGGGACGACTTTAATTAAGGCAATGCAAGTAGGTTCACCTGGTTATAATCATGCAGAGAAGGAAATGCCTTTGGTTGTCAAAAAGGCTACGCAAAATATTTCATTTGATCCATTGCCAGAGATGACATTTAGTGATGATCCTTTTGAAGTATCGGCAACGTCAAGTGTAGGCTTACCGGTACTTTTTAAGAGCTCCAATACGGCTGTGGCGCAAATAGATGGTAATAAAGTAAATGTTGTGGGGGCAGGAACCGCTGATATTATAGCCTATCAACCTGGCAATGATAATTATAAAGCAGCAGAAGTTTCCCAAGAATTGAAGGTTAAGGACTCAGGAAAAGATTTTGGTATGTTTGGTATCACATATTCAGGAGGAATGAACAGTGGTGGTACTGTGTTTGGAATGCAGTCGGACGGAGCCAATTACAAAATACTCAAAGACTTTGCTTCATTTACTCCAGGATTTCCAGAGGGAGGTTTGATTAAAGGAAGTGATGGAAGGCTGTATGGTGCATTTTCAGCAAGTGGTAGTAAAGGGAGAGGTGCATTGGTGAGGTTTGAGGAGGATGGTTCGGGAATGAAAGAACTGTATGCGTTTGATATTGCTACGGGGTGGGACTTAAATGGAGGTCTTATTCAGGGTAGTGATGGGGCAATATACGGTACTACCAGAAAAGGCGGGACTTATAATTTGGGAACTATTTATAAGGTTAGTATTGATGGTACTTCACACAAGGTGTTAAGGGATCTTTCTGATTTAGATGGGACATTACCCAATGGCGGCCTTCTAGAAGCAACGGATGGAAAGTTATATGGGATGACCAGTTCTCAAGGTTTTTATGGTAGCGGAACAATTTTTAGTGTCAAGAAGGATGGGACTGAATTTGAGGTGATATTTCGGTTTACAAGTAGTGAACCATATAAGACAGGAGATAGCCCTAGAGGGCAGCTAATTGAAGGGGACGATGGCTATTTGTATGGAGTTATGTATAGAAGAGGGAGATATGGCAAGGGCGTACTTTTTAAAATACAGAAAAATGGAAGTAATCATACCAAATTAATTGAATTCGATGGGGTGAATTATGGAGGATACCCTGGAGGTACACTGTTGATAGGATCTGATGGAAAAATTTATGGTACTACTCAATCAGGTGGAGAGAATGATCTTGGGACTCTTTATTCGGTCAATACAGATGGATCTAATTTTACAAGGTTATTCAGTTTTGATGGAGCGTTTACGGGAAGTGAACCACAATGTCAACTTACAGAGGCAAGTGATGGATTATTATATGGGTTGACAAAAGCTGGTGGGGCTAGCTCTAGAGGTACAGTATTTAGTATCAATAGAGATGGTAATAATTTTAAAAAATTAGCTGATTTGGAAGCAACACTTTCATCAGGATCTAATGGTCCATTATTGGAAGTGACACCAGGGGAATTTATAGGGGTTACTACATTTGGTGGAAGTAGTTATTTAGGAACAGTTTTTAGTGTAAACTCTGATAGTCAATATAAACTGATTAAGGAGTTTCCTCGAGAAGTGGGCGTTGCGCCTCTAAGTTTTATTTCCGACAATAGTGGTGATTTCTATTATGGTCTTACATTAGGTGGTAGCCCCTCAGGCAATGGGTGTATTTTTAGAATTAGTGAGGATGGGGATTTCTTACAGTTTGATTTACCATTCGAGGTATTTCCCTCCAAAATCTTTTATGTTTCCACGGGGCATATTTGGGTAAGTGGTACAAGGGATGGAAAAGATGTTGTGTTTAGAATAAAAGGAGATGGTACTGAATATGAAACTTTGACAGAGGTTGTAGAAAATATTCCTAGCAAAATAGAATGGCTGACAGATACTTATGATGGGGATGTGATAGGGATAACAGTTCGTTCTGATGGTCCTGGTATCATTTTCAAAGTGAAGAATGATGGGACAGGATATACTAAAATAGGCGATATGCCAAGTGGGATTGAATTTGTAAAAAGTTCTTATGTATATGCTTCAGATGGAAATATCTACGCTATTTCAGGATATAGCCATGATTTTTATAAGATAAAGACCAATGGTGTAGTGGAGCATTTGGCAAAGCTTCCCAATGAGATAGGGCAAGTGCCAATGAAGCTAATTGAAATGAATGGAGGCAATATAGGGGCGCTAATGAGCAGTAGTGGGATAATTTCTGTGGGAAAAGATGGTAAAGGCTATAAAAAGATCTTTGACAAACCTGCAGGGACTTCTGTTGAGGATATGGTGCAATCTTTCGATGGATGGATATTTGTGGCAGAACGAAAAGGGACAATGAATGAGAATGGCCTTATTTATAAAGTAAGAAGTGACGGTTCATCTTTTACACCTGTCCATCAATTTGATATTAGGGATGGCCAGGAACCAACCGCTTTACTTTTTAAAAAAATGCCCCAGCAATTTGTGTTTGATCCGATTCCTGTTAAAGACGTCTTGACTCAATCATTTAGACCTACGACTTATACCAGTTCAGGCGCTAGATCCCAATTTACCAGCAGCGACTCTTCTGTGGCTGTAGTGGAATATGGTTTTGTGAAACCAGTCGGGTCAGGAAAAACCACTATCACGGCCAGCCTACCCCCCAATGCCAATTACTTCCCCGTAGCAGAATTAAAGCGAGAGTTGGTGGTGGAGAAAGTTAATCAAGAACTCACAATCGAAAACCCTGGCGATAGAAATTTAGAAGATCTCCCTATCCTTTTGGTAGGGACCAGTTCATCAGGCCTTCCAATAGCTTATAGGAGCAGCTCTCCTTCTATAGACATTGTAGATTCGATTGTGACAATTCTTAAACCCGGTATCGCTGAAATTGAGGCATATCAAGAAGGGGATAGAAGATATAACCCTGCTGAATCCGTTTTTTTCAGCTTTTGCATAAAACCTTCCCTGCCTTCAATTTCTTTATTGTCATATAAGCAAGACATTATTCTTAGTTCAAGTAGTGATGATGGTAATCAGTGGTACTTTAATAATAAAGTGCTTGTGGGAGAAAACGGAAAAACACTTAAGGCAAATGAAATAGGAACTTATACAGTTATGACCACTGTGGATGGTTGTTCTAGTGCTATGTCAGAGCCCTTTAATACTGTGGTCACAGGTGTTGAAAATGGGGAGAACGAATTTTATATTCGGGTATACCCTAATCCTGCTGAAAACGAGATATCTGTAGAAGTGAATGGTTTATCGGATAAAGGGACAATTGAATTGATTGATCCTCTGGGAAGAACAATAAAATTTAAAGAGTTGAATGGGGCAGGTAAGTATCTTTTAGATATAAGTAATAGTGTCCAAGGGCTGCATGTGGTAAAGGTAGTCTCTGGCAGAAATGTGCTGGTTGAAAAAGTGCTAAAACGGTGAGATTTGATTCTTTATCAGGTAAACACCCTTATGCAATAAGGCTCTTTCTGACTACTTTTAGTCTCAGAAACTGGCTTGCCGACTCCCGGTTGGAAGACCATTTGATCCTGATCAAAGGCAGCAGGGGGATGAAGTTGGAAGGCTTGGTGGAGTTTATTTAGGTAAAATGGAGGATTGTAAGGTTGTAAGATTGAAAAATTGGAAGGTTCGTTCTGGTTTTGGTAAAAAATAAAAACAATAAGTGATTTTAATATAATATAAGAATTCTATACTTTCGCGAACAGGCACGTTGGGATGTTTAATCCTTTATTGCCAAACTCAGGACCTAAGTTGTTTTTGCTTGAGATTTAAGTTGATGTTTTAAGTTCAGATTGAACTCATGTTTGAGGAATATAAATTTTGTTTAACTTTTAAAGTCGAGAAAATGATTAAAAGAACAATGAAAATGATGGGAGTTGTGTTCGCATCAGCAATGCTTTTAACTTCTTGTTATTCTTACACAAGTGTTGTTGGAGCAGGAGCTCAAGGAAATCGCGAAACAACCGAATGGAATCATTATGTAGTTTATGGATTGGCTCCTGTTGGGGTTTCTGATTCTAAACACATGGCTGACGGTGCTGAAGATTACTCAGTTCACACAAGAATGACATTTGTCAATGGTCTTGTGTCTGCCCTAACTTTTGGACTTTATACTCCAACGACCACAACAGTTACTAAATAAGGGACTTAGTAGTAAGGAAGTTTAGTTATCTAAACTTCCTTTATCATTTTAACTACAGATGAAGAAAGCCATTTTTTATACCTCCATTCTGATTGCAATCATTTTGTTGTACAATATTGTTTCTATATTCCTGTTTGATTTTAACAGGCTTACGCCCTATGGATTTGGTTATTTGACGGGGAAAATTACCTTATTCATATCTATTCTTTTTGTTGCGTTGATTATTGGAAGAAGTAGGGGGCGTTGAAGGTCGGAGAGAAGGTAAGTATTCGATCTTTTGGCCAGACGAAAAGAATTTTACCCAGAAGTGGCAGAACTATTTTCCCTTTCGGATAAAAAAGAGCTGAAATTGGCCATTTCCTGATTAACATTTCAAAGGTCCTATTTTATAAACCTTGGTAGGTCTTTTTAAAGGGGTTGTGGCAAGTATAGTTTGAAAACTTCTTAGGCGGCGCGGAGGATTAAGCAAAAGTTTTTAGGTTAAAATACCTTGATAAGGATTTTTTTGATTAATGGTGTTGAGAACAAATCATTACCAAGTTATTTTTCTTTACTTCTAATAACCCTCCAAAATCCCCGCCCGAAGCCATCTAACTGAGCGAAGTCAGGCAGCTGAGCGAAGTCAGGTAGCTGAGCGGAGTCGAAGCTACGATATTTCAATAAACCGAAACTTTTCCCCTTTCTTATAATCCCCCTCCCTTTTGGGCAGCAATAGGAAGCCATCGGTCTGGGCAAGGCTAAAGAGATCGCCTGATCCGTTATGATTTAAGGGAAGGGCCTCTCCGCTGTCTTCGTTGATTTTTACCGAAACAAAGCGGGCCAAATTAGGATTGCCGGGGATTTCTTCTCCCAGCACTTTCAGGTCAAAACGTAAGGGCTGCCCCATGGAGGCGTAGAACCATTGCTGGAAGTAAAAGAGGTGGTTGACGTAGGTGGAAACAGGGTTGCCGGGAAAAGCAAAGACCTTGGTGTGGAGCTCTGGGTGGGAGCCAAACCAAAAAGGCTTGCCCGGTCGCTGTGCTACTCGATGGAACAGCTTGTGAACGCCAAGTTCATTTAAAATATCGGGTATATGGTCAAACTTTCCTTTGGATACTCCGCCGCTTAATAAAAGCACATCATAGCTTTCAAGCAACATGGAAAGTTTTTCCCTCAAAGCATCTTTGTCATCAATGATATGGTGCATTTCTCCCTGAATGCCTTCAGCAAGCAGGGCTGCCCATAGGTTATACACATTGGATTTCCGGATCTGATGGGCAAGAGGGTTTTGGTCTACTTCGACCAGTTCATCGCCCGTAGAAATAATGGCCACAGATGGAAGCTGGGCTACTTTGATGTTGTTTTTACCAACGGTCGCGAGAATGCCGATGTCCCCGGCATTGATCTTTTTGCGTTTGGGCAGTACCAAGGCTCCTTGTTTCGAGTCAGTGCCCTGATAGTGGACAAAGCGTTTAGCTGCTTTTTCCAGCTGTATATGCGCTTTCCCTTCCAGAATTTCTATTTCCTCATAGGGGATAATGGTGTCCGTGTTTTTGGGGAGGATCGCCCCGGTCATGACTTCAAGGCAATGGGCCGGGTTATTGAGGCTCATTTGGGGAGCGCCGGCAGCTTGAATGCCTTGGATGGGATAGACAGCTTGAAGAGGGCTGTTCAAGTCGGGCACTTGGACTGCAATACCGTCCATCATCACCCGGTCAAAAGGTGGTGCATCACGATCTGTGAAAATATCCTCTGCTAAAAAACGCCCCATGGCTTGGGTAAGCCTTACTTCTGTGGTACCGTAATTATGGGTTTGGTTAAGTACGATTTCAAGGGCTTCTTGTACGTTGATCATTGCTGTTTAGGTCCTAGGTAGTGGTAATATAAAAACGTATAAATTTTTCCTGCAGAACTTGTTGATAAACTCAGATTTATTGTCAGGCTTTGATAGATGGCGCAAATTTTAATGATGGCCACCCTGAACGAAATCGAAGGGTTACTCTTCCTGCTTGGTCTTCAGGTGGTTTAGCCCTCCTGTCAAATTGAAAATCCGCGATTCTGGATAGATTTCCTTAAGTAGTGTGCCCGCCTGTAGGCTTCGTTTGCCGGATTGGCAGATGAGTACTGTTTTTTTGGAAGCATCAATTTCCTGATGACGTGATTCAAGTTCATGAAGAGGAATGTTCCGAGCGTTTTCCAAAGGATTTTGATGGAATTCCAGTTCAGTGCGGACATCCACCAATTGAATGTTTTCTTCGTTTCTCATTAGCTCTAAAAAATCCCTTGGACTTAATTCCTGCAAATCAGCTTTAGGGACACAGACAGTTTGGTGATAGCTGCTTTTTAGCTTCGAAATGACCTTGTTTTGAGGAAGGGATGGAACCCCGATTTTAAGGTGGTTTTGACTTAAGGTATCAATGAGCAATAGTTTTCCTACCAGAGGCTCCCCGATACCAGTAAGGATTTTTACCGCTTCAATGGCCTGATAGGTGCCGATCAATGCGGGCAATACCCCCAGTACCCCATTTTCATCACAGTTTCTTATGGCTGAGGTGTCACTGGCTTCTGGGAACAAACAACGGTAAGTGGGGCCTTCTTGATAGTTGAGCACGCTTACCTGTCCTTCAAAATCATGGAGGGCGCCGTAAATAAATGGTTTGTCCAGGATCACACATGCGTCATTGACCAGGTATCGGGTGCCGAAGTTGTCTGAAGCATCAATGATCAGGTCATAGTCCGCGATGGTTGCCAAGGCATTGTCCGGGGTGAGAAACTCCTGAATATTGATGAGCCTGGTGGCGGGATTCTGCTGCTGCAGCCTTTGGACAAGCACAGTTGTTTTTGAACGTCCGATATCCGAAGGGCTGTATAGGGTTTGGCGGGCCAGGTTGCTTTCGTTCACGATGTCATTATCCATAAGGCCCAGTGTACCCACTCCAATACCATTGAGGTATTGGGCGGCGGGGGTGCCAAGTCCCCCTGCACCTATGATCAGGACACTGGATTGGGCCAGCTTTTCTTGGCCGGCCTGTCCAAAGCTGTTGAGCTTAATATGTTTTTGATAGCGGTTGGCAGACATCAGTTTTCCTCAATCCTGGCCTTGGCCAGTTCATAATCCTCCGGAAAATTGGCATTGAAGAGTTCCAGGTCGTTTTCCGGGTAAATCAGTTCCACATCAGCATTCATCAGGAATTTTCTTGGGCAGCTTTTTTCGGTTTCCTGCATGAACTTTTCAGCAGCAATCAAACCTTTAGGTTCCCAGATGCCTATCAGCGGTTCTGGCAATTGGGATTCATGTGTGGCATAAACCGTAGCTGATTTTTTTGGCTGCCGCTGCTTTAGCAAGGCTCGCAGGCTTTCTTCATGTATATGGGGAAGGTCTACTGCCACCACCAGCCAGGCTTTGTCCGGATATTGGTGATGTGCTGAGAGGATGCCGTTTAGCGGTCCCCGGTAGAGGTCCTCATCCAAAATATAGTTCAGGCCTGAATTGATGATGTTTTCTTGGTCAGCCCTGCAACTGATAAATGTTTTTGGACATAATTCCCGTAAAGTGTGGTACAGGTAGGAGCGGTGATTGGTTCGGTAGTATTGGAGTTCTCCTTTGTCTTGGCCCATTCGTGAGCTTTTTCCACCCGCCAATACTAGTCCATATAAATCATCTGTTGAATACATGTTTTCCTCCTTCTTTAGCCATAAGTTTGGTTTCGCTGATAATGATGTCGTGGGAAAGTGCCTTGCACATATCATAGATGGTCAGTGCGGCCACACTGGCTGCTGTCAATGCCTCCATTTCCACGCCGGTTTTTCCTTCGCATTTGACAGTCGCCGTAATAAGCAAGTGCTTGTCCCTTGGCAGGATGTCCAATTGTATTTTGCTTAGGGATAAGGGGTGGCACAGGGGAATCAAATCTGAAGTCCTTTTTGCCGCCATTGTTCCTGCAATAATGGCTGTTTGAATTATGCTGCCTTTCTTCCCTAAGAAGTTATCTTTTTGGAGGTCTTCAAATACAGCCTCTGGAAACTTAACGATAGACTGGGCAGTGGCGGTGCGTTGGGTAATGGCTTTTTCGGATACGTCCACCATTTTTGCCTTGCCGTCACGGTCTACATGGGATAGTTGTTTGTCCTTCATGTGAGAGTTTGTACTAAATTTTTCCGGCAAAACCGGAGTGAAACCTTTGGGTTTGATAGTTAACTGTCCAAGCGGATGATAAGTTTCTTATCCGCCGATCAAGGTCATTGATTTTTTGGTTACGGATTGATTTTCTGCTTCAAATCCGTCCTTATGACGGGTTTGCATGGCCGTGGAAATGCTGAATTTCAGCCCGTTGATATTGCTGTTTCCCCTGACGAGGGATTTGAGGTCGATGGTTTCGGAGGCATAAAGGCAAGTCTGCATCTCTCCTTTGGCCGTTACACGAACGCGGTTGCAGGTGCCACAAAAAGTTCTGGAATAAGAGGGGATTATACCGAAAGAGCCTTTCGCACCATTGATGCTATAATTTAATGAAGTAGAGCTGGGAGCTGAAGGTAGTTTTTTTACCTCAGCAAAGTGGGATTTGATGTGCTCTATTATGGCAATATAATCCCATTTCAATGTAGCCTTTCCTGAGGTTTGTCCATTGAAGGGCATTTCTTCCAAGAAACGAACACTGAGCGGGTGTTCTTTTATAAAATGGATAAATGGGATAATGTCTTCGGTGTTTTTTCCATCCATGACCACGCAGTTCAGTTTGACATCGAAGCCTTCGTCCATCATCCTTTGGATGTTGGACATAACGGTGTCGTACTGGTCTCTTCTGGTGATATGGTTAAAGCGGGCCTTATCCAAGCTGTCAAAGCTGACATTGATTTTGGTGATGCCCAGTTGCTTTAGCTTCTGGATGTGCGGACCGATCAAGGTGGCATTGGTGGTAATGGAAATCTCTTGTACGCCGTCCAATCCCTGGAGCTTTTCCAAAAAGTCCATCAGGCCCTTACGCACAAAGGGCTCTCCTCCGGTGATGCGGATTTTGTCTATGCCCATTTCCACAAAGGTTCGGGACAGGAAGAAAAGCTCCTCCCAACTTAGTAATTCATGTTTGTGGGCAAATTGCACCCCCTCTTCAGGCATACAATATTGACATCGCAGATTGCAGTTATCCGTGACAGCGAGTCTCAGGTAATTGATCGGTCTTCCGTGGTTGTCAATAAGCATGAATAATCGTTTAGGGATGTGCGTTTATCCAAGAACTGTGGTCTTGGTAGGTTTCTTTCTTCCAAATGGGAACCACTTCTTTTAAGCGGTCGATCAAATACCTGGAAGCCCGAAAAGAAGCATCTCTGTGGGCGGAGGAGACTCCGATAAAGACCACAGGATCGGTAATCTGTTTTTCTCCCACGGCATGGACCATGACTACCTTGTTCAAGGGCCATTTTTTGCCGGCCTCTTCTGCTAGTTCTTCCATTTTTAACAAAGCCATTTTTTCGTAGGCCTCAAAAAAAAGGTGGCTTACATCTTTTTGGTTGTTAAGGTCCCGGACAGTGCCTATAAAGGTACAGATACCTCCACTCTTGGGGTGGATCAGCTTTTGGTAAGCCTCATTGATATTGATCTCGGGTGTGATTTCGATATGACTTTCCATAAATATAATTAGCCTCCGCTGACAGGAGGGATCAAAGCTACCTCATCGTGTTTGTTGACAAGCGTTTCTTCTGTGGCATAAAACAGGTTGACTGAAACGGCTAAAGAAGGAAGATTGATTAAATCTGGGTATTTTTGGTAAAGCAAATTTTTTAAATCCTTTACTTTGACAAATGTCTCTTCAACCGGGAAATCTATCAAAGCTGCTCCGGTAATGTCCTTGGCAGCTCCAAACGCATGAATTTTCATAGTTACCAGTAGTTTTGCTTCAAATGGTTTGTTTTGGATGTGAAAACCGCTCACCTTCAGTGAGCTAATGATTCCCTTGCAAGATACAAAAGAAAATTATTTTTACGTAATATTACGTAAAAATAATACGTAATCAACTCCTGCTGGACCAGAATGAAGCCATGGGCAATTTAAGAAGAAAAGCAAGAAGTACAAATCATGTCAGGAAATGACTTCGCTCAGTTACTTTCAATGTGCTGTTTTAGGCCAGGCTCATCCTCCAGTTTCTTTAAAAGTTCTACTACATTGCTGACCTTCAGCTTTTTCATGATGTTGAACCGATGGGTTTCAATGGTCCTGACGCTTTTTCCCAGCTGTTCGGCAATTTCCTTGTTGCTGATGCCGTCTGAAATCAATTTTAGGATTTGCTTTTCCCTTTTGGTGATGTCATAAGTATTGGCAGGGCTTACACTTTTGGTTACTTTGCGGTCTTTTACATTCAGGTAGCTTTTGACCAAGACTTGGCTAATGTCTCCGCTGAAATATTGCCCACCTTGGAAAATGGTGCGGATGGCTTTCATAAACTCGTCTTTACTGGTGTCTTTCAGCAAATATCCTGAAGCGCCGCTATCGATGGATTGCAGGATGTAATCTTCATCGTCATGCATGGAAAGAATAAGGGCTTTGGTGGGGATTTTTAGAGCAGTCAGTTTTTTGGTGGCATCAAGACCGTTCATAACAGGCATTCTGATGTCAATGATAAGCAGGTCCGGCTTTAGCGCTTTTACCTGTTCCAGGGCTTCTTCTCCGTTGGATGCTTCCCCGATGACTTCCACTTCCCCCTCGTTTTCGAGGAGGTTTTTGATTCCGCTTCTAACGACCATGTGGTCATCAGCCAATATGACTTTTATCTTTTCCATTATATTCGTTTTTTCTTTTTTAATCCAGTGGGACATGAATGCTGATGGTAGTCCCTTTTCCTTTTTCGGAAGAAATGGTGCATTGACCGTTGATGAAGTTGGCCCTCTCCCGAATATTGAACAGGCCGTGCCCTGAAGCGGAAAAATGACCTTTTTCTTCCAGTTTGCTGATGTCAAATCCCTTGCCATCATCAGCTATGTCCAAATTGAGGTACTGTGAATTATGCGAAAGCGTGATTTTTACCTCGTTGGCCTCCGAGTACTTGATGGCATTGTTGACGGCCTCTTGGCAAATCCTGTAAAGGTTATTCTCAATTTTTCCTTCTAGCCGGCTTAGGAAACCGGTTTGGTTTTCGAAGGTTACCTCTAGATCGGAAAGTTTGGTGATTTCCCTGCAAAACTTGTTCAGGACTGGCACGATGCCATAATCAGAAAGCGCACTGGGGGTCAGGTTGAAGGATATCCTTCTCACTTCTTTGATCACATTTTTTAATAGGTCTTTGCTGGTTTTTAGTTTTTCCTTTTCAAAATCAGAGCTTACCGAATGAATGCCTTCCAGGTTAAACTTCATGGCCGACAATAACTGCCCAATACCGTCATGCATATCCCTGGAGATTCTTTTTCTTTCTTCCTCCTGTCCTTCCAGGATCAGGGCGGAGCGGAACTGTTGCTCCTTAACCTTCTTTTCTATTCGTTCCCGGTTGATTTCCTGTGAGATGGCTTCGGCTTCCTTTTTTTCTGTTTCATCCGTAGCAATGACCACCAGTGCCTCGACGTCTGTACTGTCACCCATGGTCGGGATGATGTTCATTTTTATCCAAACAAAATCACCCATCTCATTGGTCACTTTGATATCTCCGCTCCACGTTTTTCCTGAAAGTGTCATTTTCTGAATGTTTTGGAGGTATTTCGAATCATAGCCCTGATCCTGGAACCATTGGAAGATGTTTTTTGGTCCCTCTTCATCAAATTCCATCAATCGCGAAAATTTCTCGGAAAAATAATAGAAGTCACCGTTGGGTTTACTTTTGGCAAAAACGGTATAGTCTTCCACGGCTACATCCACTTCTAAGAGGTCCTGATAGGCTTGTTCCAGAGAGCTGTACAACGAACTGATTTCCAAAGTCATTTTCTTGGCCTTCTGCTCAGACTGCAAAAGCTTCTTGAAAGTCTTGCGGATGGTCTTGGCGGAAGGTATGAAGATGAAGAATATTTCGAAGGCAATTACTCCCAAGGAGATGATCAAAAGGAAAATTTCTACACTTTGAAGGTTGGTTACTTTGTCCTTGGCCTCATTGTCATATTGGAATACAATCTTATCCATTCCATTCAGAAAGGCCTCCTCGTGCTGGATGACTTGATTGATGTCATTCCTGAGGCTATCAGTAGGAGCCTGGATATTTGATTCCAATGTTTCAATGATATTTTGGGAGGCGGAGACCATTTGAGCAAAGTCGGAGGAGATTTCCTGAAACAGGCCTTGGATGGTCCTGCTGTTTTTGCCGCTCAAACCCAGCGATTCATAGCTGTACATCAGTCCTTGATGGGTTTCCTCCCAGTCTTTCAG
Source organism: Echinicola sediminis (assembly GCF_054777495.1). Taxonomy (NCBI): domain Bacteria; kingdom Pseudomonadati; phylum Bacteroidota; class Cytophagia; order Cytophagales; family Cyclobacteriaceae; genus Echinicola; species Echinicola sediminis. The sequence continues at coordinate 15,781 of NZ_BAAHAP010000022.1, forward strand.
GGCGATATCCAACTCTTTAAGGTATTGGGATCTTTTGGAAGTGTTCACGGAATCGCCGAGTAGCAGTACGCATTTGCTTATGCGTTGGCTCAGCATTCTTTGTCTTCCGGATAGGTTGACTACCCTTGAGTCGTTTTTTTGCTCACTTATAAACTTTTGAACCAAGATTTGACTGATGATAATGCTGGTGGCGATGGCGCACAAGGCAATAAGGTAATATCGGACCAGTTTCTCGTATTTTGGTCTCTCGGACAAATTCAGGTTTTCCATGTTACGATAATTCCGTAGCAAAGTAAGTAATAACACTTAAAAAAGTAAGTGTTACTTGTTTTCTTTAATGTTAAAATACGTTGATAGAGCGAGGAGATGAGGGAGTATTGACCACGGAATGCCCCAAGGTTTCACGGAGGTCTCTAAGTTTTTAGGGTTCCTATTTGGATTGAAGTGGCCAAACCTGCCATAACTTCCAGCCAGCCATTGGTCATGACAGTTTGATGAATTGACGGGAGTTTTTTGGCAAAAAAATAAGAAAGCAGGGTTTACCAACCAAACCCTGCTTTAGTAAAACGAAAAATAGGTCTACTACTAATTGTTGCTTTTAGTGCTCAAATCCCACGTATACATAGCCATCTTCTATTTTGATAGGATAGGTGGCGATGTCACAGGTATCTCCGTTGATGTTTTTACCTGTTTTCAGTGAGAATGTCTTTTTATGGAAAGGACAAGCCACTTTGGGTTCTCCCTCTTCGGAGCCTATCATCCCGCGGGACAGGATCATCTGCATTTTGTGGGGGCAAAGGTTCTGGCAGGCATACCATTCGTTTCTTCTGGTGAAGTTGAAGACGGCAATCTGAAGGTCTTTGTACTTGATGCAGGCTCCGCCGTTTTCAGGGAAAGCTTCCACCCGGGCTGCTTTGAACCAGTTTTTTACTTTGGACGTATCGGCTGTTTTATATTTTTCCAATTCTGAAATCATAGTTGCTAAGTTTTAGGAAATTGATGTTGGTGATTCCTGTTCACAGTCTTTTTATCTGAAGGCTTGCAAGATCAACCCCATGAAGCAGGGATTTTTTGACCTCTCATATCCTGGAACTGCAAGGTTGGATCTTCCTCCTCTGCATTCACAAAATGCTTGAACTTCGCTCTTAGCTCAGGATTGTTGACTACTTCTTTCCATTCGCAAGCGTAGGTGTTGATCATAAACTGCATTTCTTTTTCCAGTTCTTCGCCGATTCCCAAGCTGTCATTGACCACAACATCCCGCAGATAATCCAGACCTCCTTCGAGCTTGTTCAGCCAAGTGGCCGTTCTGGTCAGAGGTTCCGCTGTACGGATGTAAAACATTAAGAATCGGTCAATGTATTTTAAGCAGGTTTCGGTGTCCACATCATTGATCAGCAACTGTGCGTGTTGCGGCTTGGAGCCACCGTTTCCACATACATAAAGGTTCCAGCCCTTTTCAGTGGCAATGATGCCAAAGTCTTTACTTTGTGCTTCGGCGCATTCACGGATACATCCAGAAACGGCACCTTTGAGTTTGTGCGGGGAGCGCAGTCCTCGGTACCTTTCTTCTACTTGAATAGCAAAGGAAACAGAGTCTTGCACACCGTAGCGACACCAAGTGCTGCCCACACAGCTTTTTATGGTTCTTAGGGATTTGCCGTAAGCATGTCCGCTTTCAAAACCGGCGTTGATCAGCTCTTCCCAGATGTCTGGCAGTTGATCTACACGGGCACCAAAGAGGTCGATACGCTGACCACCAGTGATTTTGGTATAAAGTCCGTATTTTTTGCCTACTTCGCCGATCACGATAAGTTTTTCCGGCGTGATTTCGCCACCAGGGATTCTCGGTACTACTGAATAAGTGCCGCCTTTTTGGATATTGGCCAGGTACCTGTCGTTGGTGTCCTGGATAGTGTCCTGTTTTGTGACCAGTTCGTTCCAAGTACTGGCAAGGATAGAAGCGACTGCGGGTTTGCAGACCTCGCAGCCGTCTCCCTGTCCAAACTGATCTAAGAGTTCGTTGTAAGTCTTGATGCCCTTTACCTTCACGATGTCCAGCAGTTCCTGACGGCTGTAGTCAAAATGCTCACAAAGAACATTTTTGACGGCTTTACCCATTGATTTTAGCTGATGTTTCAACAGGTCATTGACCATTGGCATACATCCTCCACAGCCTGTACCGGCTTTGGTGCAGGATTTGATCTCATCCACTTTTGTTACACCGTCGTTTTTGATCAGGTCGCAGATGGCACCTTTGGTGACATTTTCGCAAGAGCAAATTTGGGCTTCCTCAGGAAGGCTTTCCACACCTGCTCCGGCAGCTTCTTTGCCACCTCTTGCTCCTAGGATCAGGTCCTCAGGCTCAGGAGGTAAAGGCATTTTGTTTTGGGTCATTTGGAGCAGTATATTGTATGCCGAAGCATCGCCTACCAAAATTCCCCCCAGCAGACGTTTTCCATCCAGGGAGACATTGATACGCTTGTAAATACCGCTGTTTTTATTTTCGTATACAATAGGTTTAGAAGGTTCGAATTCACCAAAGGGATCCCCAAAACTTCCTACATCCACCCCGATCAGCTTAAGCTTGGTGGACATGTCGAAGCCCATAAATGGCTTCACTTCATTGTTAGTCAGTTGATTGACCACCTGGGTGGCCATTTCATAGCCTGGTGCTACCAGACCATAGATCATATTTTGATAGGACGCTACCTCGCCGATAGCGTAGATGTTTTCATCGTCTGTTTGCAGGAATTCATTTACCACAACTCCTCCCCGAGGTGCGGTAGACAGTCCGCATTCCTTGGCCAGCTCGTCACGCGGTTTGATGCCGGCAGAAATGATCAGCATGTCTGTAGATAGATTGGTGTTGTCGGCAAAACTCATTCCTGTCATTTTGCCATTGCCATTTATCTTTTTGGTGTTTTTGCTGAGATGGATGGAGATACCCAGTTCTTCCAATTTTGACTGAAGGGTGGATGATCCCGCCTCGTCCAGCTGGCGTGGCATCAGTCTAGGAGCAAATTCAATCACATGGGCTTCCAGGCCCATGTCTATTACAGCCTTCGCCGCTTCCAAGCCTAACAAACCTCCACCAATCACCGCAGCTGACTTTGCCTTGCCGGAGTATTCTATGATAGCATCCAAGTCTTCCAAAGTACGGTAGACGAATACGCCTTTTTTGTCCACACCATCAATCGGAGGGACAAAGGCGCCGGAGCCGGTTGCCAAAATCAACTTGTCATAGTCGTAATCATGGCCGGTATGGCTGATCACCTTTTTCTGCTCCCGATCGACTTTGACGATCATTTCATTGGTGTGCAGATCGATGTTGTTCTCTTCATACCATGACCTCGGAGCCATGATCAGGTCATCTGCTGTGGAGCCAGAAAAGTAGGCGCTCAGATGGACCCTGTCATAGGCAGGCCAAGGTTCTTCTCCAAAGACCGTGATTTCAAAATCCCCTTCGGTGGCTTGAGCACAAAGTTTTTCGCAAAACTTGTAGCCCACCATTCCATTTCCGATTACTACTATCTTTGTCATATGAATTTTGGTTTTGGCTTGTTTTTCTAAGTAATTTGACTGAATTACTGACTGATTACGGTGGCTAAGTTATAAATTAATTTTTATAATACGTAAAAATACGTAAAAAAATACTTAAATTTGTTTCAGCAACTAAGTAGAAACACGATATGGGTACCTTAAATAAGAAACTTTCGATAGTAGGGGCTGGTCCAGGAGATCCGGATTTGATTACCTTAAAAGCGATTAAAGCATTGAAATCGGCAGATGTGGTGCTTTATGATGCTTTGGCCAATGAGGCCTTATTGGAGTATGTCCCAGAGACGGCGTTGAAGGTTTTTGTGGGAAAAAGGGCCGGGATGCATTACAGACAGCAAAGGGAAATCAACCGGATGATCGTCAATTATGCGGAAACCTGTGGGCATGTGGTACGCTTGAAGGGAGGAGACCCTTATGTTTTCGGTAGAGGACATGAGGAATTGGAATATGCGGCCAAACATGGTGTACCCACGGAATACGTGCCCGGAATAAGTAGTGCCATGGCGGTGCCGGGATTGAGCGGAATCCCTTTGACCAAAAGAGGTGTCAATGAGAGTTTCTGGGTAGTGACCGGGACCTTAAAGGATCACTCCACAGCAAGGGACCTTTATTTTGCAGCTCAATCTTCTGCTACAGTGGTTATTTTGATGGGGGTAAAAAAGTTGCCTGAAATAGTAGCGCTCTTTAAGGAGTACCGAGGAGCTGCGGAGTCGATTGCCATGATACAAAACGGAAGTAGGTCGGATGAAAGGAGCATTGTGGGAGATCTGGGAAATATCATTAAACTTCAAAAGGAAGAGGGTTTAACGGCTCCAGCGATCATTGTGATCGGGGAGGTGGTGAAGGAAAAGGGAAGGCAGTTGGGAAGCTATCTGGAGGAAAAGGTATTGGCTAAGTAGTAGTCAGTAGAAAGTATCAGGTGTCAAGAATCAAGTATTTGGTATCAAGTAGCAAGACTGGAGTCATCAGCAAAGAAGAAAGAGCAAAGTAGGCGGGCGGAGGAATCATGGCATGGCTCAAAGTCATTTGGCGCTCATTCAGATTTGTCATCTGGATGTAAGATAAGGTGGGCCAATACAGGCCAATATATAAAGTACTCATTACAAACGAGGACTGGTGTGATTTCTCAACCTTCAAACCTTCCAGCCTTACAACCTTAAAATCTTTCAATCTTCCAACTTTTTCCAATTTTACAATATTCTAATTCTAAATAAGGCCTGAAAGAGGGGCGATCTTTCCAAGTGTCGGGAAATACTTCTAAATTGGACTGGAAGAAAACTGTTTGATAAATGACTGCGACCAGATTTGATAAGACAATAGAGGAATTTGATAAGATCAACGCGGAGGATCCTAACATGGAATCCGTTAATGGGAAGGAAATTCCCAAAGAGTTGGTTTATGGGCATAGGATGAGCGGGATGTTATTGGATTTTTGTCCCAACGCATCGGAAACGTTGAGGCTGGCAGCCCGCTGCCAGCATATCAAGCGCTGGGAGATACCCCGTGAAGACTATTCGATGGACCGGAAAGGCTATTTGCTGTGGAGGACCACACTGAAGAAATTTCATGGGGAGTTGGCCGGTTCGATCATGAAGAAGCATGGCTATAGCGAGGAAGAGATAAAGAAGGTAGATGACCTTTTGAACAAAAGAAGGTTAAAGACTGATCCGGAAGTACAAGCCTTGGAAGATGTGGTGTGCTTGGTATTTTTGAAGTATTATTTTGATGACTTTATTGCCAAACATAAAGAGGAAGAAGAGAAGCTGGTGGACATTGTCCATAAGACCTGGAGAAAAATGTCAGAAAAAGGCCATAAGGCTGCTTTGGCCATGTCCCATTCTGATGAGGCTTTAGGCATCGTCCAAAAGGCATTGGCTTAAGCTGCAAGATGGTTGCCTGCATTAGCAGCAAAGGAGTTTGGGTTTGAAATACTTCTTTATGCTAATGCAGGAAATTGTTGATGGTGGCTTTCGAAAAACATCTTCGCCAAGAGGTTTTGTTTAAAAAGTTATTCCAGAAAGATTCCATAGGCCTCTACGAGGCTTTCGATTTATCCCCGGCCCCCCTTATTTAATAAGCAGTTATAAGTCCATATCACAGAGATTTTTAGGAGGCTTGTGCCGATGACTGATATTATTTTTACTCCTTTATAACAGATATTGTCTAGTCTTGTAAAAAAGGTTTGTGATTTCCATTTTTTTTAATAGTATTAGAATTAAAAGTTTGTCAGTCAGGGGATTTCGAAATGTTTTTTGGTATTGAATGAAAGTGCCAAGTGTTTCAGGCGTTTCCTCTTTTTTTAACAAAATTATAGCGTCTAAGATAACCGAGTAATATTGATGGATACAATCAATAATGTAATTAGTGGAAAGAGATTAAGAATCGTAGCCACCGTGCTTACGATGATCATTTTAGCATTTGCTGTTGTTCCTTTTGGGGAAGCCCATTGGACCATGGTATTTGCAGGCAAGCTGCATCCCTTATTGGTCCACCTACCCATAGGAGTGCTGATTGCCTTGTTTGCGCTGGAAACTATTAATTATTTTGTTCCTTCAGCTCAGCTGAAACCTGCGTGTACCTTATTGCTTTGGTTGGCCGTGATCACGGCTCTTCCGACTGTTGTCGTCGGGGCACTATTGGCCCATACAGGAGGCTACGGAAGTGACGTGTTGGTCTTACACAAATGGCTCGGGGTGATTACAGCAGTTCTGAGTATTTGGTTACTGGTGTTAAGAGATTATTTGACAGCAAATGACAAGGCCGAAACCCCCTATTTTGGGTTGCTCTTTATCAATGTGTTGTTTCTGAGTGCCACCGGTCATTATGGGGGATCGCTCACCCATGGCTCCAATTACCTGACTGAAGATTTGCCTGATGAAGTAAAGGCATTTTTCGGGGATGATCCCTATTCTATGGATGGCTTGACGGCTATGGGCAGCAGTGAGATTGATGAAACGCTCAGCAAATACGAATTTGCCAAAGATATTAACCCGATCACTTCCAATTATTGTGTGAGCTGCCATGGTGATGAAAAGCAAAAAGGCGGTTTCAGGATGGACATCATCGATCCTGACATGGTGCATGGTAAGGATGCAGAAGCCTGGCGACATGTTCTGGACATGGTGAACAGTGGCGAGATGCCGCCAAAAGAGGAAAAGCAGCTTACCGATGAAGAAAGAAGGGTGATGGTCGACTGGATTACAGCGTCCATCCAACAGGCGGTAGCTTTAAGGAAAGCCGATCAGGAACCGGTGATCAGAAGACTGACGAAAGATCAGTATACCAATACGCTGACCAGTTTGCTGAAAGTGCCTGTTAAATTTGGCGAGGTTTTACCAGATGATGCCAAATCCGAAATGGGCTTCAGCAATAATGGCCAGGTGCTACAGGTTTCTCCTTTGCATGTGGATTATTACAAGCAAATAGCGAGGGAAGCCTTGGACAAGGCCATTGGACCGGAAAAGAAACCCAAAAGTACCCATTACAGAATCACTTTTGGCAAGGGGATAGGCAAAGGGAAAACGGCCGCCATGATCGGCGGATATCAAAGTGCTCCGATCAATTCAGATGATTTTATTGTAGAAATCCTGGATGAAAAGGGCCAGCCTAAAACCGGTAAAACCAGTGCCGAAAAAGCGCAATTGGAAGAAATAAAAAAGAACATCGGTGTGGGCATGCGGGGTTCACAAGCTGACCGCTATCAGGTTGTCGATGAAGGGATCATGCTTTATTCCGCTGTTCCCCATAAAGAAGTAACCCCAAAATCCTGGCAAGGGCCCTCACCGAATCTGAAATTGTTGTTCAGAAAGGTTTTTCCTGAGGAAGGGGATTTCGAATTCAGGGTAAAGGCCTCCAAAGGATACCAATGGTTTACTCAAAAAGAGGGTTTTATTGGCCTAAGAAGCGATAAGCCTGCCCAGAAGCTTCCTGCCACTATCGAGCTTAAGGCAGCAGAAGGAAAAAAACTGGTAAACCTGGCCAAAAAGGGGCAATGGCTGGTGGCTAAAGAACTGACGATGCCTTCCGCCGCAGAATATACATTTACTGCTCCTGTGGAGGGGTATTATCAGATCGACTTTGAACACCCCTATGTAGGGGATGAAGGGATGCCGTCCTTGGAAATGTTGGTGGATAACCATAAACTTCAGGAGCGTTTCCACTTCAGTGAAACCTTGAAAGACAAGCCTTCAGTGCTTACACCGCTTACCTTGGCTTATCTTAAAGCAGGGGAACATAAGCTGAAAATTGGAGGGAAGTTTTTTACCGGATTCAGCAAAGTGATTGTGACTCCTTTCCCGGAGGACCATCCGATGGCCGTGGAGCTGAGATCAGAAGCTGAAAAGAGCAGGGCGAAATATGACAATGACCTTCCTGTGATGCGGGCGTTCGCCGGAACCAGAACAGACGATGGTATGGATTATAAGACCTTCGATACCTTCAAGAATGTGTCCAATAAAAAAGGGAAGTGGGAAAACTACACCTTTAAAGGGCGATTGGAGAACCTGCCTATCCCGATGATTGATACGGTGGAGACGGAGATTTTGGCCAATATCATGATCTTGGGGCTGTGGAACGATTATCTGGTAAAAGACAACAAAGATTCCGGGCCTCCACTGCTGATCCGGGAATTGGAGTTTGAGGCTCCTTATTATCCTACTTGGCCATCAGAAAGCTATAAATCCATTTTCTTTGATTCTCCGAAGAAAAAGAACCAAGAGAGCTATACCAAGGAAGTGTTGTCCAGTTTCCTGACCCGCGCCTATAGACGGCCGGTAACAGAGAAAGAACTGACTCCTTATATGGAGTTCTGGAACAGTATTAAGGCGGATTATCCGAGGTATGAAGATGGGGTGAAGGAAGTCCTGATTGCAGCCATCTGTTCTCCAAAGTTCCTTTACTTGGCCGAGCCTGAAAAAGATACAGAAGAAGAGGAAAAAGAGTATTACCTGGCTTCCAGATTGTCCTATTTCCTTTGGAATTCTGCTCCGGATGAGGAATTGCTGGAATTGGCAGAAGAAGGAGACCTGCATAAAGACCGCTACCTGAAAAAGCAAATCGCTCGAATGGTGAAGGATGATAGGATTTGGAATATGGTGGAGCGGTTCTCCAATGAATGGCTGCGGGTAGACCGACATGAGGCCATGAGTACCAATGTCCAGGAATATCCTGATTTTACCCGCTTTGTAAAGCGGGATATGACTGAAGAAACCTATAATTTTATGCATTATGTCCTTCAGCAGGACCTGAGTATCATGAACTTCATAGATTCGGATTTTGCGATGCTTAACCAGAACCTGGCTGAATTCTATGGAGTGGAAGGAGTAAAGGGAAGCCATTTCAGGCCTGTGGCCGTTACACCGGATATGCACCGTGGCGGTTTATTGTCCCAAGGAGCTTTCCTCAGCGGACATTCTGATGGTTCCCAGGCCCACCCCATCAAAAGAGGGGTATGGTTCAAAACCAAAATACTGGGGGATAAGCCAGCGCCGCCACCACCAAATGTGCCGGAACTGGACCCCGAGACTCCGGGCTTTGAGCAGCTGACCCTGAAGGAGCAGTTATTTATCCACAGGGACAAAGCGGCCTGCATGGATTGCCATAGAAAGATCGACCCTTATGGAATTGTGTTCGAAAATTACAATGCTGTGGGGAGGTTCCAGACCGTGGCCAAAGAAAAGCCTATCGATGTAAAGACAGAACTTCCAGACGGAGAGGTAGTTAATGGAGTTGAGGATATAAAATCGTATATTATGAACATGAAACAAAACGATTTTACCCGCTCCTTGGTCAAGCACCTTTACAGCTATGCGCTGGGCCGCGATGTGACTTTTGTGGATGAAAGTGAGATAGAAAAGATTGTGAGGGAGGTAAGGTCCGACGATTACCGTTTCCAGTCTGTAATAGAAAATATTGTATTAAGTCCGTCCTTTAAAGGAGAGTTTTAAGCGTGGCCGATAAGTGGCTGTAAACAGTGATCGATGATCAGTAAAAAAATAATCAATTGAAGCAGGGAACTGCAGAAAAGTATATAAACTCAATAACCTATTTTAACCAAAATCTATAACTAAGCTAAACCATGGGAAAGAAATCTTGGCATTTGGATCGCAGGACATTTTTGAAAGGTCTAGGAGTCTCTTGTATGTTGCCTTATATGGAGGCAATGGGATCTCCATTAGAAAAAATCGGTTCGGTAAGTCAAGCACCGAAGCGCATCTGTTTTGTCTATTTTCCCAATGGAGTAGGTTTACCTCCGGAAACCAGTTCCGATCATCAGCACTGGAACTGGTTCCCGATGGGGGAAGGAAAGGATTATCGTTTTACGAAAACCCTCTCTCCTCTCGCCAGGCACAAAAAAGAAATCACCATCTTGGGAGGTCTTAGCCACCCGAAGAGCCGGCATTTGCTGGGGCATTTGGCAGGTGATACTTGGCTGACCGGAGGGGATCTCCGCGGCAGTGAATACAATAACAGTATTTCGGTGGATCAGGTGGCTTCGCAGCATCTGGCCAAACATACCCGTTTCCCTTATTTGGCGCTTTCCACTGATGGTGGTGTAGGTTATAAGTCCAGGGTATCCACCCTTTCATTCGATCCAAATGGAAGACCGATTCCTTCAGAGCATAGGCATAGAGAGATATTTGAAAGGTATTTTGCCCCAGGAGGGGGGGAGACCAGTCAATTGCGGAGAAAAAGCTTACAGCAGGAAAAGAAAATAGTTGATCTGGTACTGGAAGACAGCAAAACCCTGCAAAGACGCTTGGGGAAAAACGACCAGGTCAAGCTGGAGGAGTACATGAATTCATTGAATAATGTGGAGGAGCAGATCAAGCGGAATGAAAAGTGGCTGAATGTTCCTATGAAGGAATTCAGTGCGGATCACCTCAACCTTAATCCCAATGCTACCGTGGATCCTGAAAGTTATATCCGCTCTTCATTTGACCTGATGGTACTGGGGATGCAGACGGATATTACCAGGGTAATGACCTATATGATGGCGCGGGAAGATGGTATGGGATTCGGGGAGAACTTCCCTAAGTTGGCCTTGGGGCTCAACAAGGGGCATCACTCCATCTCACATGATAAGTCGCTTAACCACTGGCAGGAATGGGGCAGCTATGACCAGTGGCTGGCCAAGCAGTTTTCCTACTTCTTGGATAAGATGAAGAACACTCAGGATGAATACGGTCCATTATTGGACAATACGATGGTGCTCTATGGAAGTGCCTGTAGCAGTACCCACGATGCGGTGAACTATCCGCTGGTATTGGCCGGAGGAAAGAATATGGGGCTGAAGCACGGTACCTATACCAAGTTTGAAGAGCATCATTCTCCCATGTCCAATTTATTTGTGAGCATGCTTCACACCATGGGCATTCCCGTGGAAAGCTTCGCTGATAGTACAGGAAAGCTGGATACGGATATTTTTGGGTAAGCTGTTTTTGAGTAGTTGGAAAGTTGAAAGGTTGTAATGTTTTCCTGCCATTCCGCTACAGAAGGATTGGAAGATTGAAAATTGTAAAGTTTAAAAATTAGGAATACAGTAGTTCCCCATAGAGTTTGTATATTAAGACGCTATGGGGATTTTTTGTATAATTTTTAATTCCAACAAATGAAGGCTGAGGCGAATACCCCAACTTTTTATTCGGGGAATATATTTTGGATCAAGCAGTGTTTCAGGGGGGACTGATAAATCAAACTTACTTTTTTTGTGACTATCTGAATAAGGATGGAATAAACCACAGACCTGCCTCGCTGGTCAGGCGGGTAAAAAGGATGTTCATAGATTTTGGTTTTTGAAGCTCCTCGCATGGTTGCAAATCATCATGAAAGGCCATAAAGAAGGCGTATAAAAAATGCCCAAACTTTTCTGCTTGGTCCTATATTTTCGTTTTGCAATCAAGAAGGAACTTCTCCTTCCGATGGATATCAAAAAAAAACCACGATGTATGTATCCGGTTACGTTTTATTGCGTAAGTTTGTGTTACTGGTTACATAGTTGCGGGTTTTACTGTGTTGATTAATAGTTGTTCGCTTATTAATGTAACTGGTTACGTTATGTTTAAACAGTTTAGCTATGCTGGATTTCAACAACAATCATTTAAAAGCAAATTTTGCATTGTGTCTGGTATGTGTGGTCTGGGGGACTACCTATTATGCCATTAAAATCGGGGTTGAAGCCATCCCTCCGTTTATCTTTCTTGGGGTACGGCACTTGACCGCAGGTCTTTTGCTGGTCATAGCCTTGCTTTTCATGCCCAAGCACAGGAAATTCTTTAAATGGAAGTACTTTAGATTGCAGGTTATTCCGGGGATTTTGCTGATTGGAATAGGCAATGGCCTGCTGGGACTGGCCGAAAAATACATTCCTACAGCATTGGTTGGGATTATCTATTCCTTGGTGCCCATCGTGGTATTGGTTTATAATGTAGTAAGTGACCGAAACTATCCCGTGAATAAGTATACCCTATCCAGTATTCTATGCGGCTTGCTGGGGGTGTTTTTATTGTTTAAAGGTAATTTGGAAAACCTTTCTACGGACACTGCTTATGTAATGGGTGTGGTGATCTCCTTCATTTGTGCACTGAGTTGGGCAGTAGGGGGGATCATCAGCAAGCGCATTAAGTCGGAAAGCAGCACTTTCGTCAATACTGCATTTCAATTGATTGCTGGAGGGGCTTTTCTGTTGGTGCTTAGCGTTGGGGCCGGTGAACAATTACCCTCCCACTATGAGTCAAATGCCTTATGGTCCTTGGGCTATTTGATTATTGTGGCTTCATTACTTACCTACAATGCCTACATTTATTCCTTAAAGTACCTGCCCTTGGAGAAGGTGGCTGTTCATACCTATGTCAATCCGCTGGTGGCGATTTTCTTGGGCTGGGCTTTTTTGGAGGAAAGTATATCTTTCTTTACCCTAGTAGCTGTGTTTCTGATTTTGGTGAGTATCTATTTTATGAACCGTTCTAAACGGGTAAAAAAGTACCGAACCGAAACAAGTATATCCAAGGGAGTAATGTAACCGGTTAATTGTTTTCATAGAAGTGCTTCAATGGATATCTTTGGGTAAAGTACAGCGCTATGATGAATGAAGATTTCTTGATAGAGATGGGATTTGATGGACTTACAGGTAGGCTTAAGCGGCTAAGTGACCTGTTTGTCTATCAGACCAAAGAGTTTTACAGGTCAAAAAAATTAGATATAGAGCCCAACTGGCACATGATTTTTTTATTGCTTCAAAAACATAAAAAGCTCACGGTAACTGAAATTGCCGCTGCCCTGCACATCTCCCACCCAGCGGTGATCAAGCTGGTAAATAAAATGAAGAAAAAAGGCTATATCAGCTCGGAGCAAGATCCTGATGATCTGCGGAAATTTCACCTGTTTCTTTCGGAAAAGGCAATCAAAGAATTGCCCAAACTGGAGGAATACTGGGAAGTTTTATCCGAAGCCTTAAAAGAGCTCATGGGAAACGATACGGCTTTGCTGGATCACCTGGGCAGGGTGGAGGACCGGTTTTCTGAATTGGATTATATTAACCGAACGGAAAGGATTTTGGAAAAGAGGAAATAAGGTTCCTTTTTCCGATCGACGTGCTTTTACTTTCTCAATATCAGTTCGCCCGGCTGCACCCATAGCTGTAGAAATCAGCTTCTGCCTATTAAACCGATATGAGCAAGTGGTGATGCCACCTTAGATTTTATGGATGATTTGAGACCAAAAAACTATTTGTCCGTGGATTTTTCATCGGACTTGTTATCTTTGGTTATATGAAAACATTAGTTATTGATGTAGGAGGTTCGAATATCAAGATTTTAGCCTCCGATGCGGAAGAGCGCATTAAGATTCCTTCCGGTAGTGATTTTTCCCCCGAAGAAATGATCCCCCAGGTAATGAAGCATGCCGATCAATGGGAATACGACAGGGTGTCCATGGGCTTTCCAGGCATAGTCAAACACAACAATATCCTTACAGAGCCGATCAATCTGGGAGACGGTTGGGAAACTTATGATTTTGAAGGGGCTTTTGGCTGTCCAATCAAAATCATCAACGATGCGGCCATGCAGGCTTTGGGAAGTTATGAAGGAAAAAAAATGCTTTTTATGGGTTTGGGCACCGGATTGGGGACGGCCATGGTGGTGAACAATACCGTTATTCCCATGGAGGCTGCTCATTTGCCTTATAGGAAGGCCACTTTTGAGTCCTATATTGGAAAAGCCTACTTTTATCAAAACGGTATCAAAAAGTGGGAAAGACATGTTCATAAAGCTGTGGAATGCTTTTTTGATGCTTTTCAACCGAATGAAATAGTATTGGGAGGAGGAAATTCAAAACACCTTTCCAAAGTGCCCGAAGGCTGCCGTTTAGGTAACAACAAAAATGCCTTTAAAGGAGGTTTCAGGCTTTGGGAGGAAGATTTTTATATTTGATCGATATGGATTTTCCGCATTGTGCCGATACCCGAAAATTTGAAGAAGTTGTCCGCGAATCTGCCAAGGCAGACAAGTTTATAAGGGGCTATCTGGAGCTAGATAGCTTGGCACGGATTGATTTTTAATAGGTTTAAAGAAAAGCATTCAATTAATGGGAAACTTCATTGGTAGTAACAATGTGGAGGATCAGATTGGTTTCGAAAGTGATCGTTCTGTTTTTTGAAGATCTTGTTGATGAGCGCTGTTTTTTTAAAAATTTGGTTTTGTTCAATTAAAAAAGGAGTACAGGTATAGTCTGTTAAGTAAAGGGTTATGCTCACTTGGTGAGCTTTGTTATTTCGATGTGTCTAAAGGAATTGCAAGCAATTGAAGTCAAATGGGAAAAAAAATAGATGTTATCACAGAGGAACTACAGGAGTTTATCGAAGCACAAAAGATTTTTTTCGTAGGGACGGCTGCCTCCGAAGGAAGAGTCAACGTATCTCCAAAAGGAACTGATGCTTTTAGGGTAATAGATAAGAATAAAATTGTATGGCTAAACCTCACCGGCAGTGGCAACGAAACTGCTGCGCATTTATTGAAGAATCCAAGAATGACGATAATGTTTTGCGCCTTTGAGGGAAAACCGTTGATTTTAAGATTATATGGGGTTGCAGAAATCTATCATAAAAGAGATAGTGGCTATCATAAATATATAAACTTGTTCCCCGAAAATGTCGGAGCAAGACAGATCATCGAAATGGAGGTGGACCTGGTGCAGACTTCTTGTGGTTTTGCAGTACCCTTTATGGATTTTAAAGAAGAAAGAACAACTTTAAATTCTTGGGCCGAAAAACAAGGGGAAGAAAGAATAATCGAGTATTGGAAAAATAAAAATATGGAAAGCATAGATGGCTTTGAAACAAAAATTTTTGGTGATTAAGGATGAATCCCAGCTAAAAAAAAAATGAATGATCATTTTCAAACACATTTTTGAATTTATTTCCTACAGCCTGTCTTTTTTGGGGCATAATCTATTTATCTGGCGATAGACAGGCTTATACGGTAGTAATTTTTTTCGTGGGTTTCGATGTGTTCTCCGCTCGGTTGGACAAGCAGTTATGGAATGTTTTTCAATTAAAGGCCACTGGTGGTTCTGCGGATGTATCAAATTGCATGGCGTTCTGTTCGATTTGATGAACTCTTCTTTGTTTTGTTTGAATGGCCTGTAAAAATGCCATAAATTAAGATGATTCCCTCCGGCTAAGGAATGGGATAAAGAACACCATCCATTACTATGAACAATGAACCATTTTACATTTATCAGCTATTTGACATCCAATGGGGATATTGATGAGGACTTTACCAAGCAAATTCTCGGGCAGTGCAGGCCTCTGGAGGTTAAAAAGGGAGCGTTTTTATTGCAAAAAGGAGGGAGGATCCAATTTTCTTTCTTCGTCGAAAAGGGCCTGTTAAAGCAATTTTCCCTGGACGGAAAGGGCAAGGAGCATATTTTACAGTTTGCTCCGGAGAATTGGTTTGTCTCGGATCGGGAAAGTGAATATCTCGGAAAACCGTCATCCTATTATATTGAGGCCATAGAGGATTCCGTAGTGCTTCAGATCAATCAGGACCTGATCCTTTCACTATCAAAAAAGGACCCTAACTTCATCAAATATAATTACGGAATACTCCACCATCACATCTCCAGCTTGCAGAAGCGGATCACCCTATTGCAAAGTGCCTCGGCAGAAGAAAGGTACCTTGATTTTATCAAGACTTACCCAGATATCCTTCTGCGTGTTCCGCAGGTCATGGTAGCATCTTTTTTGGGAATCACTGCCGAAAGCCTCAGTAGGGTCAGAAAGGTCTTGGCGGAGAAAAATTTCAACAAAAAAGCTTCTTAACATAGGTCAATGCAGGGGGCGAGGATAAGAGGTAACTTTATACCAATGAAATTTAAAAAGGAGGAAAAAATGAAAAATAAGAAAGTTGAAATGGTAGTAGCTCCCGGTACCCCGCATTTTGTGGGGGACGGCTTTAGGGTGCATAATTTCATCCCCAGTCATCCTGGATTGGATATGTACAGAATGGATCCATTCATTCTTTTGGATTATAATTCCAAGTATTCCTTTGCCCCAAGTGCAAGTCCGAAAGGAGTGGGAGTCCATCCTCACCGAGGATTTGAAACAGTGACCATTGCCTATCAGGGAAAGGTGGAGCATCATGATTCTTCCGGTGGGGGAGGAGTCATTGAGGAAGGAGGTGTCCAATGGATGACTGCCGCCAGCGGTGTCTTGCACAAAGAATACCATGAAAGGGAATGGAGTAAAAAAGGAGGAGCGTTCCAAATGGTACAGCTGTGGGTAAACTTACCTGCCAAGGATAAAATGAGTGCCCCAAAGTACCAATCTCTTTCAAATGACCGCATAGCCAAGGTGGCTTTGCCGGAAGGAGCGGGGATAGTGGAGGTGATTGCCGGTGAATACCAAGGAACCAAAGGAAGTGCCAGTACTTTCAGTCCATTGCATCTGTATAATGCAAAGCTGAAAAAAGGCGGAGAAGCCACATTTAATTTTCCTGAAAATTATAATACCGCCTTGCTGGTGGTTGAAGGGGAAATTGAAGTCAATGGGGAAAAGAGCATTCCAGTGGATAACTTTGCCCTTTTGGGGAGAAAAGGAGAGGAAGTTCATCTCCATGCCAGTGAAGATGCTGTTGTGTTAGTACTCAGTGGGCAGCCGTTGAATGAACCCATCGCGGCGCATGGTCCATTTGTGATGAATAGCCGGGAACAGCTGTTGGAAGCTTTTGAGGATTTTAATACTGGAAAGTTTGGGTATTTAGAAGATTGATTAAAATGGGTACCGGGCGGAATTGCCCGGTACTGCTTTTATTAGTTTTGTTCAGGTAGATGAAATATATAAAGGTATGAAAGAACGGTTTTTGAATACGGCTTTAATTGATAATCAGGAAAAAAAGAGATTTGAGATCGAAGTCGAAGGGCATTTTGCCTATATTAACTATGAGAAAAGAGGGCGGCAGATTGTGCTGATCCATACTGAAGCCGAAGCTGAGCTTCAGGGAACAGGAGCGGCCAGCGCTGTGGTAGAGAAAACCTTGCATTGGATTGAAGGTAATGGACTTAGTTTATTGCCTTTTTGTCCCTATGTTTTTGCATACCTCAAAAGGCATCCAGATTGGAAGCGTATTGTTGATCCTAGGTTTAAACTTTATGATGAATTATGAGTTCAGGAAGACTGGAAGCTTTTAGCGATGGGGTATTGGCCATTGTGATCACCATCATGGTGTTAGAAATGAAAGTTCCAGAAGGGGGAAGCTGGGGGGATTTGAAGACTGTTTTACCAAAGTTTATTTCATATATCCTGAGCTTTTTGTATTTGGGGCTGTATTGGAACAATCACCATCATTTGTTTCAGGCGGTGGAAAAGGTAAACGGGAAAGTATTATGGGCTAATCTTTTTTTACTTTTCACCCTGTCATTGATCCCTTTTAGCACTGGATGGATGGGGGAGAACCACTTTTCAAGTAAACCAGTGGCACTCTATGGCGTAAATCTCTTGGCCTGTGCATTGGCATTTTTACTTTTGGAATATACCTTAATCAAATTTGAGGGAAGGAAATCCAAAGTGGGAATGGCCCTTCAAAGCAATGTAAAAGAATATGCCTCATTGGTATTGTATATTTCCGGGCTGTTGTTGGCTTTTGCCTATCCTATCATAGGGGTACTTAGTTATTTTGCAGTGGCGATTATTTGGTTAATACCTGACATGCGTATAGAAAAGGTACTTGAACAAAAACAATAAGGTTTGGCTTTTTGTGGAAATGGTTTTATTCCTTTAAAAAGTCTGGAGCAAATTGCTCCAGACTTTTACTTTGATTTATGGGGATTGTTGTGGTTTGCTATCTTATGTTGATGCTGCTCATTACTCCTTCTCACAGTTTTGATAATCTTCCAATGATTTTGGATTGGGGAAGTTATCGCTTTCATCCTCGTCCGGCCTTTTGTGCAGGCACTGAAAGTCTTTTTCAATAAGCAGCAGGTTTTCATGTTCTAGGCCTTCATGTAGGACCTGTCTGATGGTCACCTCCTCAGAAACCGCCCAGGCTTTGGAAACGTTTTGAGGGACAATGATTTTTAAATGATTATCTGCATAGATGGCCTCGATCTGCTCGGATCTGCTGTCCGGGACCATGCTGTATCCGAATCCCAGGGAGCTGCTGCCCAGATACAGCATCTCAGTTACCGTCTCGCCTGCGGCAATTTGCTGTACCTCTGTTTGGCTGAGTCTTAAGCGGATACTGTTGTTGTTTAACCGAAGTTTCATGGAGAAAACGTTAATTTTTTATCAATTTGAACGCAGACTTTGGGCTTTCACATACTGAGCAGCAATAGCTGTCCGGCAGTTTCATGAAAGTGGTGCCGGGGGAGATGTCCGATTCCGGATCACCGTATTTTTCATCATAAACGGTAAGGCAATTGGAGCATTGGTACTTTCTGTGCGGACGCTGTTCATTGTTTTTCTCGGTTTCGGCAATCTCCGGACTTTTGTTGGCTTCCAGCTGGTCGTAGTACTTATAGGAAAGCTCGATCAGCAATGGAGGGATCGTGTCCAAAGGAACATTTTTCGCGTAATAGAAATATTCGGAAAGATTCGGGTTGAAGTCTTTGGAGTATAGGATGTTGAAGGTGTCCGGATCATTGTCTTTTTCTTTCGGGGCTTTTTCGATGGCCACGGAAGTGAAAAGGGCCATGTGCCGGGTTTTGATCGAAAAACTCAAGCCGTAGGTACTGATGTCCTGCTTATCCAAAGCCCTCACCAGGTAGTTTTTAATGTCCAGGGCCTCTTCGTCCAATACGGGCAAGTGCCAGTTCAGCTCCAGGGAGCTGTGACGGATGTTGATCCCGAATTTTCCCAAAAGTTTTTCCCAGCTTAGGCGGTCTTTTTCTGCAATTCCCCTTACGATAATGGATTTCCAAGGGGTCAAGGAGATTTTGCCAATATTGGTTTCCATACAAAGCTGGCACAGCGCTTTGAGGAAGTTGATGGTAAACTTATTGTTTCTCCAGTAAAGCCCCAGCCAGTATTTCCCCCCCACTATACGGTTCATACCTTCATAGTAAGGCGAGGTGGCCTCGGGATAATCAAGCTCCTGTTCCACAGGGCTGACATTCGGAGCCGTGATGCTTTTTGCTTTTTGATAGATTTCGCTGTATTTGAGCCCACTTTTTACCGGATTGATTTCTTCTATCACCTTTGCCACCCTTGCAATGTCATAGCCATAGATCAGGTCAGGGGCACACCAAGGCTTGGAGTCAATCTCTGAGAACCTCAAAAACAAATACCAGTAATTGTCCGAAGAGGAAGCCACAAAATTGATGTTTCCTGTAAAAAGGGGGACAAAACTTTGTACCGGGTCGGTAATGTTGATTTTTAGTTTGGGGAGATAATCAAAGGTGTCCAGAATATAATGATAGGTATGTGAAGCCAACCAGTGGGTAGTGGGCATCACGTCCAATGCGGTGTATGAAGTGACGATATTATGGAATTCCTCCCCGTCAGTATCATAAGCCGTATTGATAGCACTGAAGGTCTCTTCCAAGGTTTGGAGGTTTTTGTCCTTGACCGGAAATAGAAGGTCCTGTCTTGAGCCCAAGTGAATGTAGTTGGTGCCCAGTTCATTGGCGGTATTGATGGTTTTAAGAAAATCTCCAGGGGAGATGATGCCACCTTTTACAAATACCCTTACTAAGTCAGCTTTTTGCATTTTTTGAAGCTTTATGCTACTGTAAAGTTATGGTTTTAGCAGGAAAGAACTGTTCTGTCCCTGGCTTTTGAGCAGAATTAAAGGAAAATAATAAAAGGGAAAGCAAGCACAAAGCAGAAGGAATAGTTTTCAAAGGAACCTGTCAAACATTTCGTGCTGCTTGCTCTTATTATGCCTTTACCAATGCCGGCAATTCGGTCTCCAGCAGATGTTTGACCTCCGGTTTACAGCTGCCACAGCCCAGGCCGGCACCTGTTTGTTGGCAAAGTTGCCGGAATTCATGGCATCCCGACTGAATGGCTTTTTTGATATTGCCTGTTCCCACATTCCCGCAAGAACAAACCATCTCTCCTATCATTTCCTCTTTGTTGGAATTGCCCCGCAGCAATTCCTGCCGTTTTTTGGACAACTCGGTCTTTTCCTCGATCAGGCTTTTGAATTCGGCAAATTCGGATTTGTCTCCCAGCAGAATGGCGCCAACCAACCTGTCCTTATGCACGATACATTTCTTGTAGTAGGTTTGTGCGGTGTCAATAAGGAGGATTTCCTCATAGCCATCACCATTGGCCGGGATTTCCGGTAAGCCGATGGAACAAAGGTCCAGATCGGCAAATTTTAGGATGTTCATGGGGATGGAGCCTTTATAGATGCTCAATAAGTCCCCTGTGATAAACCTGGCAGCAATATCGGCCTGCATTTCGGCCGCTGCGGTGATGCCATTCAAGGCTCCTTTGTGCTCAGCAATTTCACCCATGGCAAATATGGAAGGGTCGCTGGTTTGGAGGTAATCATTCACTTTGATTCCCCTGCCGCACTCGAGGCCGGAGGACTTTGCCAGTTCCATTCTTGGTCGTGTGCCGATGGCGTAGACCACGGCATTGCAGTGTATAGTCTTGCCACTCTTGAGACTCACTTTGACCGATTTATCGACCTCATTGCTCTCCAATTGGGAGACTTGGTTGTTCATAAACAATTGAACCCCCATCTCCTCTATTTTTTCTCTTAACAATGAACTGGCCATAGGGTCAAGCTGCCGCTCCATCAACCTGGAGCCCAGCTGCACAATGGTTACATCAATATTGATTTCCCTCAGGGCTGCCGCGAGTTCAAGGCCAAGGAGTCCTCCTCCTGCAATCAGCACATGTCCCTGGTAGTTGAGGTATTCTTTCAGACGGTCGGCATCATGGCGACTTCTCATAGTGAAGATACCCGGCAAGTGCATGGGCACATCGGCGGGGACAAAAGCCCGGCTTCCGGTGGCCAAGATCAACGTGTCATAATGGTGTACTCTTCCCTTTTCATCGGTGACCGTCTTGTTTGACCGGTCGATGGACTCTATACCGTTTTCCACATAGAGGTTGATGTTGAGCTTGTTCATCTCCTCTGAAGATTTGAATTTAAGCAAGTCTTCCCATGCTTTATGCCGGTTGACATAGTCCGGTAGCAATACCCTGTTGTAGAAAGGGTATTGTTCTTTGGAGAACACATGGATTTCATCCCTTTGGTTGAACTCCCTGTAACTATTGATAAACCTATAGGCAGCGGCACCCGCACCTACGATGACTATTTTTTGTTTTGGCTTGACATATTTGGCGACCTGAACGGCCGAATATTTAAAGTCTGGCTGTTTTGAAACCGGGTCGATGCCGTTTCCTGTAAGGTTGTTGGCTCTTGAAAAATCGCTTTTCAGGATTTTTCCCCAGTGCATGGGCAAGAAGACCACGCCTTTTTTGATCTTGTCCGTCACCTGGGCATGCACCCTTACTTCCCCTCTTTTTCCGGAGATCATAACGGTCTCCCCATCTTTGATGTCTCTTTCAGCGGCATCTTCAGGATGGATTTCCAGAAATGGAGTTGGAATATGTTTGTTGAGTTTGGCTACTTTTCCCGTACGGGTCATGGTATGCCATTGGTCCCTGATTCTGCCGGTGGTCAGTATCAAAGGGAAATCCTTTGAAGGCTTTTCTGTTTTATTTTTTGGTCCGTTCGCTAAAATCTGGGCCCTGCCATTTGGGGTATAGAATTTTTTATCGGTAAACAATCGCTTAGTACCGCCTTCTGATTTATCCTTGAATGGCCACTGCACAGTGCCATTGGCTTTCAGGTAATCGTAATCAAGTGCTGAAATGTCGATGTTGGTACCCTTGGTGAGCTGGCAATACTCAGCGTAGACTTCGCTCATGTTCTGGAAGTCAAAACCGCTGAACTGCATTTTTTTGGCAAATCTCAAGAGAATCTCAGCATCAGGTAAGGCTTCCCCCGGAGCTTCGTTAAATTTATTGAGGTAACTGATCCTACGCTCGGAGTTGGTCATGGTGCCTTCTTTCTCTCCCCAACCAGCAGCAGGCAGTACAAGATCCGCATAAGGAATGGCTTCGGCTTTATTGGAAATATCCTGAACCACCACAAACTTAGCTTTCTTCATGGCTGCCTCGACCTTTCTGGCATCCGGCATACTTACTAAAGGGTTGGTACAGATGATCCAAAGTGCCTTAATGTTCCCATCCTCAAGTCCCTCGAAAATCTGAGTGGCTGTTTTTCCAGGTTGGTCAGGCAGACTGTCCACTCCCCAGAAATCCGCTACTTCCTGACGGTGCTCCGGATTAAGGAGGTTTCTATGGGAAGCGAGCAAGGTGGCCATGCCCCCTACCTCACGACCGCCCATTGCGTTGGGCTGTCCGGTAAGACTGAATGGTCCTGAACCCGGCTTGCCAATATGGCCAGTGATAAGGTTAAGGTCAATCAGTGCCAGGTTTTTGTTGACTCCCTCGGCACTTTGGTTAAGTCCCATGGCCCACAGGGAAAGGAAACCTTTGGCGTTGCCAATATAAGAGGCCGCCTTTTTGATATCCTCTACAGGTACTCCGCAGATTGTCGAGGCGTCCTCCAGGCTGGTTTGCATCACCAGCTCTTTATAGGCTTCAAAGCCATCGGTGTGTTTTTGGATAAAATCCAAGTCAATGTCTCCCTGTTCGATTAGGCATCTGCCCATGGCCAGATAGAGCGTCTCATCGGTTCCAGGATTGAGTTGTAGGTGCAGATCTGCCAGTGAACAGCTTTGGGTAGTTCTAGGGTCTACCACAATGATTTTGGTGTCAGGATTTTCTTCTTTGTGCTTTTCCACCCTTCTCCAAAGAATGGGGTGGCACCAAGCAGGGTTGGCGCCAGCCACCAGGAAACAATCTGCTAACTCGATATCTTCATAAGCGATAGGCACACTGTCCTCGCCCAATGTTTTGACATAGCCCATTACCGCTGAGCTCATGCACAGACGGGAGTTGGTGTCGATGTTATTGGTTTTTAGAAAACCTTTGGCCAGTTTATTGACCAGATAATATTCTTCGGTAAGACACTGTCCGGAGACATAAAATGCCACCGAATCCGGTCCGTGTTTCTTAATGATGGATTTAAATACTGCCGAGGCCCGGTTCATAGCGGTGTCCCAATCCACCTTTTCCAAAGGATGGGATTTCCCCCAACGCATTTGTGGGTGAAGTAACCGGTCCGATTTGTTCTCAACCACATAGTGGAGGTTCATGCCTTTGGAGCAGAGCATGCCCTTGTTGACCGGATGGTGGGGATCTCCTTCGACGGTAACCCTGCCTTTTTTGTCTTTTTGGACAATGATGCCGCATCCTACGCCACAGTAAGAACAGGTACTTTTATATGTTTCAGCTTTGGCAGTTGACATTGCTCAGGTGTTTTAATTTTAGCTTTTTACGTACTCGGGTTGGAGACGGGCTTCTTCCAAAGATTTTTCCAGTTCGACTTTGGCTTCTTTTTCATCTTCGGTGGAGAACCTTACCAGTAAGGAAGTCGCACTGATGGCTGTGACCGCAATGCCCAGCACAGTCAGGGCTTCTCCGTAAGAAACGCCTTCCATTTTAAATAGGAAACCTGCCAGTACAGCTCCTGCATTTCCTCCGGCCCCTACAATCCCGGAGATGGTCCCAATGGCCTTTTTATTGACAAAGGGAACGACAGAGAAGGTGGCTCCTTCAGCCATTTGAACAAATAGACTGAAAAGTATCATGGTTCCGATGGCTAAAGGAAGGTAAGTCATCTGGGCAAAAAGAATCAGCGCAAATCCTTCTACGAGCAATACTGCCCCAAGAAAACCCACACGTCCTTTAAGTCCCCATTTGATCCCGGCTTTGTCACCAAACATCCCTCCGACAGATCGGGCGAATAAGTTCATCAACCCAAACAGTCCGGCAATTAAGCCCGCGGTTTTTACATCCAGCTTAAAGAAATCATGGTAATAGATGGCTGCTATGTTGTTGATGGTCAACTCTATGCCGAAACAAGCTCCATAGATCAAAAACAGGGCCCATACACGATGGTCAGAGATGGCAGCTTTGAAAGCCCCTTTGCTATCGGCCTTTTTCTTCTTCTTGTACTCCAAGTCAGCTTTGCTCAGGTCGGCAATGTTGCCTTCAGGAAAATCCGTTGTCCACTTGTAATAAGCAATGCCTACAAGGATCATGACCGCACCTGGAACCACCATCGCGTATCTCCAAGCTTCGGTTTCCAAAAAGCCCATAGAAACAAAAAAGGCAAATATCAGTGGCATGATCATCTGCGTCACACCGCCCCCCATGTTTCCCCATCCTGCCGAAGTGGCATTAGCGGTACCCACAATGTTAGGGGCAAACATCACGGAAGTGTGGTATTGAGTGATAACAAATGAAGAGCCTATTACGCCAATGGTCAATCTGAAGAGTAAGAAGGTTTCATAGCTGTTGCTCAGTCCGATCAGCATTACAGGGATGGAGCCTAATATCAAGAGATAGGTATAGGTGATTCTTGGACCGATTTTGTCCACCAGCCAACCGATCATGAGGCGGGCGATCACCGTTATTGAAACCGAAGCAATAATGATGTTTCCGATTTGGGATTTTGTGAGATCCAGCTCTTCTCTTACGATAGCCATCAAAGGTGCTATCCCAAACCAGCCGAAGAAACAGAGAAAAAAGGCAAACCATGAAAGGTGGAATGCCCTCATTTGGGGGGATTTGAAATCCAGCAGTCGGATGGAGGTTGCTTTTTTTGTTGCTTGTTTCATGTTGCTTGTTCGTTATATCGGTTAGACATTTGGCTTGACATTTATTTTGATCGAAGACCCAGGAAAGGTCCCGGATCCCGATCAAATAAGCAGAGAACTAGTGCTTTGGTATCAATCAAGGTTTTTAATTAAAAAGGCAGGCTTGATCAACCTATTGTAGTTATCGTCAGGAAACTCCCTCAACCGCTTGGTTCCTGACCTTCATAGCGTTGAGCTAGCCTTATGCCTCTTTAGTTTTTACCTTTCAATCAATCTGTCAATTATTTATCAATTTTCGGATTCAAATGGTTTTACGTAGAAGTACGTGTCGTTTTATTTTTCGTCCGATTGTCGGCTATCTTTGGATGTTGTCATCGACAAGCTGTTTTAGCAGAAAATGAGGGGCATACTACTTGCATTCCTTTTACCGATTGAATATGCCCCTATAAATTGAGCTGCTAGTGAAATCAGGTTTTTTACTGAGTTTCTACAGACGCTAAGGTAGTGAAATAATTTTAATTAAGTAAAAATACGTAAAAAAATTACGTAAAAATTTTAAGGTACGTAGTTTGTTAGAAGGTGTTGAGGCCTGGATTTCTTTCAGGGGAGTATTTTTGAAAGAGAAGAGTAGAGTTGCAGGAAGGACTGCGCCAGGGCTTGATGTACTTCGAAATTCATCCCTGCTGATTTAAGTGAAATTGTTGTAAAAAGGAGGGAATTAGTTTTAACTTTATCCTTCTTGTTTGATCAGATACGCCCTAGAGTTATGAGAAAGGATACGCTTGAGTTTTTAAAGGAATTAGCGGCTAACAATAGCAAAGAGTGGATGGATGCCAATAGAGAATGGTATTTGGAAGTGAAGGAGGGCTTTTTGGAAACAGTTGGGCAACTTTTGGCTGAGCTTACGAAAATTGAGCCCCGGCTTTCGGTACTTAAACCCAAAGAATGTATTTTTCGGCAAAATCGAGACATACGTTTCAGTACCAATAAAGATCCCTACAAGAACAATATGGGGGCTTATTTTTCGGTTGGGGGGAAAAAATCTCCAGGGCCAGGCTATTATCTCCATGTTCAGCCGGAGGAATGCTTTCTTGCCGGAGGGATTTGGATGCCGCCTTCAGATGTTCTGAAAAAAATCAGGCAGGAAATAGACTATTCAGGAAGCGAGCTGGAAAAGGTGGTAGAAGAGACGTCATTTCAGCAGACATTTGGTGAAATAAAGGGAGAGAAGCTCAAGACTTCACCCAGGGATTATCCCAAGGATCACCCTTACGCGGATTTCCTTCGGTTAAAGAGTTTTGTGGTGACCAAGCCTATCTCAGATGGGACTGTGCTCTCAGCAAGTTTTGTGGACAACTGTATGAAAGTCTATCATCAGATGGGGCCGTTTCATCGTTTTCTAGAACGGGCAATCGACGATGCTGAAGGAGGGGAGGGTATATTATAGTTCATCTGAACAGATCATCATTTCACTTGTCTGTATTGTTAAAATAATTTCTCGAAGTCAGTTTACCTATGGGCTTCGGCTGAGCCCTTGAATTTTTATGATATCAAGGTTGGGGCAAGCTAATAAATAATGTTTTAGCAGTCCCTAAATTTTTTGTACAGTTAGGCCATTTACAGTTACGTAAGGATATTCAGCTAAACCCAAGTCGGAATAAGTGCTTTCTCTTTATTCTTTAGGGGTATTGGTTGTTGAGAAAATAAATGTCAACATGCCGTTTGTTGCCTCTTAAGGCCATTTACATAACTTTATTAAAAATTAATCTAAATAAGTATTGTGTAGAATCAGGCTGCATTCTATTTTTGCATTCAATTAGATTAAATCTAAATAAAGTAGATGCTAAATCAGATAGGATAGTGAATTCTTTACTTTTGTTAAAAATAAATTGGCGGTTGACACTAGCTCTGTTGGCCTGTGGACTACTTTTCTCTATGGAGGGGCTACATGCGGCGACGGTGAAGGGAAAGGTTTTTGATTCAAAGTCAGAGCCTGTCCCCGGAGTGATTCTCAGGATTAAAGGCAGTCCCCTGACCGCTATTTCTTCCCTGGATGGAAGTTATCAACTCCTGAATGTTCCGGAAGGGGAGGTAGAATTCCAGCTTTCCTGTATGGGTTATCAAGACCATTCACTGTTGGTGTCTGTTGGAAGCGGGGATGCCGTTGTTTCGCTTGATTTTTCATTGGCTGAAGCAACCACGGAGCTTGCCGGAGTGCTTGTGGAAGGGCAATCTGTAAAGAGTGAGATCGAAACGAAGGGCTTTGCTGTAGAAGTTGTGGAAACGGAAAAGGCCGCGCTACAATCCGTTCAAACAAACGATTTGCTTAACAGGACAGCGGGGATCCGCGTCAGACAAAACGGAGGTTTAGGTTCCCGGGTAGATTATAACCTTAACGGTATGACGGGCGGTTCTGTACGTATTTTTATAGATGGTCTTCCGATCTCCACTTATGGCCCTTCATTTAGCCTTAACAGTATCCCTCCCGCGCTGATCGAGCGCATTGAAATTTATAAAGGGGTAATTCCTGCGCACTTGGCCGATGATGCATTGGGCGGTGCCATCAATGTGATCTTGAAAAAAGGAGCAACCAACCATGTTTCGGCAGCAGTCTCCTACGGTTCCTTTAATACTTTGCAGAGCAACCTAAATGCTGTTTACCGGGATGAATATTCCGGTTTTACCACCAAAATATCAGGTTTTTACAATTACTCGGACAATGATTACGAGGTGTGGGGAAAATTCGTCAGATATATTCAACCCGATGGCAGAACTGAAAATATACGAGCTAGAAGGTTCAATGACAGCTATAGGTCAGTCGGAGGGAAAATCGATATTGGTTTTACCAACGTGAAATGGGCAGACCAGTTTTTTATCAGCTACACCGGCTCGGATGATTATAATGAGATCCAGCATGGGACTTATATGTCCATTCCTTACAAAGGCCGCTTCACGACTTCCCAATCAAATGTTTTTGGGCTGAACTATCTGAAAGAAGATTTATTTACCGATGGACTGGAAGTCTCCTTTAATGGTTCTTTTAGCAAACGGGCGCAGGTGGTGACGGATACCGTTCGGTGGAATTATAATTGGTTTGGGGAAATAAACCTGGGGACATACGGGGAGCCCATACTACGCCCCAAAGGTGCCCAGCAGGGGGCTCCCACCATCAACCATATCGATAGGAATGTAAGTACTTTCCGGGCAAGTGCCAATTATGATATTCGTGACCATCACAAGATCATCCTTTCCCAATCGTACTTTAATATTGACAGGTACGATCAGGATATGATGCGGAGTGCTGTAGAGCGGGAGTTTGTAGGCACGCGCGATCTCCAGAAGTACATTACTTCCCTTGGTTATGAATTCAACCTGATTCAATCCCGCCTTAAGGGGAATCTGTTTGGGAAATACTATGTGCAGGAGATCGATCGGATGGATCCTTTACTGGAAGAAGGAGTACGTGTAGAAGACCGGGTGTCCAGCAAAAGGAATACCACAGGCTATGGTATGGCCTATTCATTTAGGCTTTACAAGCAACTGCTTATTTTGGCCTCTGCGGAGAAAGCGGTAAGAATGCCGTCGGAAGGAGAGATTTTTGGTAGCCCCGGAGAAAACATTGTGGAAAACCTGAACATAAGGCCTGAAATAAGCAATAACCTTAATCTTGGGTTTAAGTTGGGAGATTTTGAACATGAAAAACATAAGTTTTCTTTCTCAGGAACGGGCTTTATCAGGGATACTAAGGACAAGATCACACAGGAAATCAATGATAGGATCAATGATGCGGTTCAAACGGCTCCCTTTGTAAACCTAGGCAAAACCAAGGCGATCGGCTTTGAGGCGCAGGCCGGCTATTCCTATGGAGAATCCCTGCAGGCCAGGTTGAATTTTTCCAGGTTCAACTCGGTGTTCAATACCAAATATGACCCAAACGGAAAAGTGTATGATAACTATAACCAACAAATCCCAAACGATCCCTTTTTTACGCTGAACAGTTTCGTTGAATACACATTTAAGGACCTGATCCAAAAGGGATCGGCACTGAGACTCTCGCATTATTTTAGTTTTGTGGAGAGGTTTTATACCACTTGGTTGGAAATAGAGGAGTCTAGAACTCCTCGTCAGTTTGTACATGATTTTGGGGCAACTTATATCCTCCCTAATCAAAAGTTTTCCATAAGTGCGGACATACGAAATGTGTTTAATAGGCAGGTGTATGATAACTATGGCGTGCAAAAACCAGGCCGGGCCTTTTATTTCAAAGTCAATTATTCGATCAGCAATTTCAAATAAATTTTTAATCATATAAAGAAACAGTAAAATGTTCATTAAAAGCAGTTTTAAATCAAGGTTCCTGCAAATGGGACTTGTGATAGCAGCCATGTCCATGGCCGGTTGTAATAGTGAAGAAGATCTCGCACCCAGTGAGGGATTGGAAGCGGACCGTTGGGTGACCATAGCAGGGGCACTAATGGGAGAAAACGCAGGTGATGGCAATGGGGGAACTAAGATTTATGCGGTAAGTTATGAGGATGCTATCAATCCTGAAAAGGTAATTGAAGTATTCGAGTATGGGGAGCCGGTAATATCCAACCGTACCGCAAGGTTACAGGTGTCTGAAGACGGAAAGACCGTATTCAATATAGTTTATGGAGGCGAAAACGGTGGTCATTATAATAAGTTTACTGTTGGTGGAGGAAGCAGCTATGTACAGGAAGATGTAACAGTTGATATCTCCCAACAAGTAGATACCGCTCCAAGATGGAGCAAGTTGTTCAACGGAGACAAGAACGGTATCGCCGTAAATGTGGCCAATATTGCTGCAAACAATGCAACAGATGAGACACTGCCTTATGAATACTATAGAGGTTTGGCGACGGTTTTGGACCTGAATCTACAGGAAAATAGAATAGAGGGCTATAAGAGTTATGAGCTTCCTCTGACTGCAGAAGAAGAACTGGCTGGACACTGTATTTTCAGATTGGATGCCCCGGTATTGAACCAAGCGGGTGATAAATTGTTGATCGGGACCTGGATGCGTAAATACGATCCTGCTACTGGTGACCGAGAGAGTGAATGGGAGAGATTGGGGACCAAAACGGTAGTGGTAGACTACCCTTCCCTGGAAAACCCAAAGATCATTTCCTCTACCCAAGATAATGGTGACTGCTCAGGTTATAGAAGTAATGTCAACCAACTTGCCGAAGACGGTTATATTTATCAAGCTACTTCCAGAGGAACAAATGGCTCTCATATTCTGAGAATCGCTCCAAACAACGAATATGATAATAACTTCTCCATCAGCCTTGATGAGGCCCTGGGGCTGACAGATGTTTATGTGTCCGCATGGAAATATGTGAACAAGGGAATTGGATATGCGACGATAAGTCACGGTGAAAGCAATCAGGGGTACATTGTCAGGATCGACCTTAATCAACAAACAGCATCTTTGGTAGAAGGTATTCCAAATGATCCTGATGTAAGGTTTAACCAGTACCAAGGATTCCTTGTGAGCGGAGATGATCTTCTGGTACCGGTATCGCCTTTGGGTAAGGATGGAAATATCTATGTGCTGCACAGCCAGACTGGTGAAGTCTCTATAGGTGCCAAGCTTATCAATAGGCCTGGAAATCACTTTATCGGCGTGTTTTAATCGATATACCATTGGTTTTACAGCCTCTGTGCCCTCCATTTGGGTACAGGGGCTTTATCGGTTGAGAGAAATTAGTGATCTAAGTGATGAACTGTCCACCTGAACAAACTCGATTGCAGTATAGGAGATTTAATGAAACATATTCCATTTTCGGAAAACAATAAAATTCAATTTGATGAAGACAAAAAAGAAAAAGACCAATTGGCAAAAGGTCAGGAAGTTTTTTAATGATATCCACCTTTGGGTGGGCTTGGCAGGAGCATTGGTGCTGATTCCTATTTGCTTATCAGGAACAATCTATGTTTACAATACCGAACTACTGGAAATGTTCAGCTCCCATCTTCATTGGATCGATAAGGAGGAGGGGCAAAACAAGCTGGCCTTGAAGGAGCTTCTTGACGACCTCTCCACTAAGGTAGATGGAAATATCACTGGCGTCTCCATTCCCTATGATGAAGAACGAACCTATCAGTTTTCTGTGAAAGAGGAAGGAAGTAGAAGCCGCTTCGGTACGACCTACTATATAAACCCTTACAGTGGGGAAGTAGTGGGGAGTTCAGAAGAAAAAAATGCCATTGCCGACTTTATGCGGGATATGTTCAGTCTGCACCGTTGGTTGTTATTGGATAAAATTGAAGAACCCTTGTTTGAGGGGCTGGAAAACAGAAAGCTGGGAAGTTATATTTCCGGAACAGCCACCATTTTGTTTACGATCGGCTTGATCACTGGAATAGTAATCTGGTTTCCACAAAAGCTAAAGAGCTGGAAACAGGGTTTGAAATTGAAATTGGATGGCAGTTGGAAACGGGCAAATCATGATTTGCACAATACGCTGGCATTTTATTCCTTTTTGTTCTTGCTGATTATGGGGTTGACTGGCCCTCAATGGTCCTTTCCATGGTACAGGACAGCTCTGCAAAAGACTTTGGGGACGTATCAGGAATCCAGTTCCAGAGGTGGAGGGCATGGCCGTCCAACTCAGTCCAAGAAGGAGGATCGACCTGAAGAAAAGCAAAAGGAAATACCTTCACTTTTGGCTTTTGAAGAATACCTCAATGTAGCGGATCAGCATCTTTCCTATAAGGGAGATTATCGGATCAGTTTTCCCCAAGATGCCAACAGCAAATTAGAAATATCAAAAAGCAAGGTAGGTTTTTTTGCTCCGGCAGCAGGTGACAAGATAAGCCTGGATCCGGCAACTGCCGAAGTAAGTGATATTCAGATTTTTTCGGATCAACCTTTCAACCAAAGGGTGGCGAGGTCTATTAAAGCGCTACATATCGGTTCTGTTTACGGAGGATTTAGCAAGCTCCTCTACTTTATTTCCTGTTTGATCGCCACAAGTCTTCCGATTACCGGCACATTGATCTGGATAAATAAAATGAAGAAAAAGCCGGCCAGGAAAAAAAGGGTAGAAAGAAGGTCCGTAAGTATGGCTTCCTAGTTGCTCATGGGAAAAGCTTGATTTGGTGAAATCATCATTAACCTGAAACACCAATTGCCATTAGTTTTGGGCAATTGGTGTTTTCTATTTGAAGAGGGCCTTTTTGTGAAGTAAAATGTTTTTAATAAACTGATTGATGAAGTCTTTGAAGACTAATGATTAACTTGTTTAAACTCTCTGGTGTCTTGGTTGTGCCGAGGGCTTTGCCCCCGGGGCCGGCAGAAGGTGAGCCTGAGGCCTGCCCCGACTCAGGGGGACAATTTTTATCTTCCCGCCCCTGTGCGCCGTGGTGCAGTTGACGGGACAACAGTTGCTTGTATAGAAACGGAATTCTGTCATCCAAGTCTTTACTATTTGAGAAAATGTTGATTTCTCGTAATGACGGATTTATGCCAATTTTATAATCGGAATCCCGGTTTACAGGCAATATTTTTCAATCATCATGGCCACACCGTCTTCTGTATTTTTGGCAGTGATTTCATCGGCAATGGCTTTGACTTCCTCCCTGGCATTTTCGACCGCTACTCCATGACCAACTGCCTGAAGCATTTCAATATCGTTATAGTTGTCTCCAAAAGCCATGACCTCTTCCATTTTGATATCATATTTTTCTTTAAGGAGCAGGTTTAAGGCACTCGCTTTGGATATGGACTTTGGAGCAATTTCAATATAGGTGTCCTTGGAGCGGTAAAGGTGTAATTCCGAGTTTTTAGTATCCAGAAGGGAATGGAACAAGGTGTCAATTTCTTCTGCGGGGCCCATGCACATGACCTTATGGGCACCGGCATTTCTGGTCTCCCAGTCATTTTTGACCTCGTTCCAGTTTTTTATGACGGGATTTACCTTGGTACTGGTAATTTCCCTTTGCGTCCAGTAGTCATCTTGGGGGGCGTACCATTCGTCTTCATGGTAAAGGCTGATATGTATTTGAGAACCTTGGGATAATTCAGTGATATGGTGGCAGATATCCAATGGGATCTTTACCGTGTCCAATAGCTCAAAATCATTTCCGTGGCCGTCAAAGTGAATGATGTAGCCGCCGTTGTAACAGATCATTGGATTTTTTAACCTGTTCATGCTGGCCTGTAGGTGCCTCATGGCACTGGGCATCCGGGATGAGGCGAGAATAATGGGGAAGTCTTCCGGTAGCTGTTTTACGGCTTTTATGGTCCTTTCTGAAATTTCCCTGCTTTTGTTGAGTAAGGTACCGTCTATATCGGTACAGAGGGCTTTTATCTGCATGTAGATTGTTAGTAATTACGGCTCAAAAATAACGGATTTTATTTTTTTGATAAAATTGATCAAAACGATTATTGGTCGAGCAATGAGCTTACTTCAAAAAGGTAGTTGCTTTGATAAAGTGTTTCATGGGGGCTCATATCGGAAGTTTTGATGATAAAGACTTCTATGGATTGATAGTCTTCGCTTTCGGTAAGCTCCACATAGGTTTTAGCACACTGGCGGGCTATATTGGCTTCGTTTTCATATAATTCAGGAAGCGTTCCATTATAGAGCCGGAGTTCTATTTTGCTGCTTTCGCTGCTGAAATCTTTATTGAAATTGGATTCTATCCTACTGAAGCCCCCGATGGTCATGAGCTCACTGCTGCCTTTAAATATTCCCGTATTGGCGATGAATTCCATGAGTTTTTCAGGAGAACAGCTGCAGCTGCTGAGGAACAGGTAACTGAAGGTATAAAGTAGCAATATTAATTTAAGGCCTTTCATGGCAGGGTGAGGTGTTTAGCCCAAAGTTATTGGATAAAAGCAAGAGTTAAAACTCTTGCCATAGAAACAGACGGATTACATGATATAATAGAAACAGTCATTTATCCTTGATTTTCTATTTCGGTCTTTGGGGTCACCCCAATAGAACAAATAGCGTAAAGATATTTCATGTGCGCCTTTCGTTTGGCTTCCGATATTGGAAAGCATAAAATCATAGCTGTATCCAAGCACAAGCCCGGATTCCAGTTTCATGCCCAGCAAAAATATAAGGGAGTCATGGTTGGAGTTCCCCCGCATGCCGGGTATGCCTCGGTAACCAATGCCGCCAATGACTGTCCCATAAAGTAGTTGGGTGCCGAAATCAAGTTGTTTGAAAGGGCCTTGTTGTTTGTAGCTGGCCAGGATGCTGAGTTTATTGTCAAATTGGGACCCAAAATATTCATTGGCTCCGAGTGGAAGGTTGACCCCTCCATGTGCCCCCCATTTGACAGAAAGTGTACTTTGGTTATTGTCCGGGTAAAAGCTCAGTCGGGGTTGGTTAACGTGGTGGGCTGAGGCTCCGAAGAAGAAATACTCGCTATTCACCAGGGCTCCGAACGAAATGTCCAAATAGCTATAGGGTTCATAGTCCGGGATATTGTCTATCGTGGTGGGCGTGACAGTTTGGGAGAAAATGTCGATCTGGTCTCCGAACAGGAGGTTGTCAAGTGTGGCACTTCTTCGAATGATGGCTGCCTGGCTACCAAAGCGGAAGTGCCATTCGTCGGACAATTTGAGGTTATAGGCATAGAAGAAGGATACATCGTTTGTTTTTAATTTCATGTTGGACTCTTGGAAGCTGTTAATGGCGATGCCAAAACCACTGTTCAGGTCAAAACTGTAATGGTCAAAATAGGCGGAATAAGCATTGAAGTTGTTGGATAGTCCGGGCCATTGTTTCCTGTAGTTGAGGCCAAACCTCGAGAGTTCTGTAGCACCGGTCATGGCAGGGTTCAGGTACAAAGGTGCAGCATAGAATTGGGAATAGTGAAAATCCTGTGCTTTCAATGGAGCCATGCAGGTCAAAAAGAATAATAGGGCTATGATCGACTTTTTCATCATTTCAGCAGCATAAACACGTCAGTTAAAGATTCGCTACGATTGTCCAAAGTGCTATAGTTCAGTTTGTAGATATAGTTTCCTGGTAGGGCTGGTTCTCCTTCGATTTTTCCATCCCAGCCTTCCGACTCAAGATCATCGGTATAGAAAATGACCTCGCCCCATTTGTTGAGTACCCAAAATTCCAAGGAATGTATGAGGGTAAACCGTGGGAAGAAATGATCATTGATGCCGTCACCGTTAGGAGTAAAGACATTCGGGATGGCCAGGAAGTAGTCGGAGACTTCAACATTCAACAGCGTTTCAGAGGTGCATCCGTACTGGTCTACTATTCTTAGCAGTACCTCGTAAGTGCCGGGGCTACTATATGCATGGACAGGATTATCTTCAGTGCTTGAAGTACCATCTCCAAAATCCCAGAAAACCTCTATGATGTTTCCCAGGGAAAGATTTTGGAAGGCAATGTCAAAATTGACCAAATGGGTGTTGTACTCATCAAGGGCAAGGGAGTGGTGATCCGCGTCGATAATGGTCGGCGGGTTGTCTATCTCAAAAGAAGCGGTCATCAGGCATCCTCTGGTATCGGTTACTTCGGCAATAAAGAAACCGGATTGATCGGTGCTCATAAGGAGGCCGTTGTTCATGGCATTCCCTCCCGACCATGTAATATTATAAGGAGGAATGCCTCCTGTGACAAAGAGCTCAATTTCTTCATTTACCTCACCGGTTTCACAGGATACGATGGTGTTTCTCCTGCTGTTAACCGTGATTGCTGGAGGTCTTTTTATTTCCATTTGTTGCGTAACCGTACAACCAGAGGAGTCCTGTACGGTTACTTCATATTGACCGGCCGTAATATTGGAAAGCACCTGAGCAGTTGAGCCGTTGCTCCAACTGATGCTGTAGGGTGGTCTTCCCCCTGAAATCCCTAGAGAAATTTCTCCACTTTGTGGGTTGTCACAGTCCAGTGCATCAGTTACTTGGGGTTCCACTGTCAATGGGGCTGGCTCAATGATATTGAACTCTTCTCTGATTTCGCATCCGTTTTCCATCAAAATCGTTACCCCATAAGTTCCGGCCGAAAGGTTAAAAAGGTTTTCCAGTTCTGCGCCGTGGTCCCACCTGATCGTGTAGGGAAGCTCTTCCTGTTCCAGGTTAAGTTGGATGCTGCCGTCTTCTCTTCCTGCACAGGAGATGGAGCGGACCTCAGGTGTAATTCTAAACAGGGGGGCATCGATGATCTCGATGGTCTCCGTCTTGACACAACCCGCCTCGTCAGCGACCGTGACGGTATAGCTGCCGGGTCCCAGGTTGGTGAAGGAGGTCTGACTTGACCCAAACTCCCAGGAGATCTGGTAGGGAGGAACGCCTCCCTGAACGTCCAAGGCTATTTGGCCATTGTTGTCTCCATAACAAGTGATGTCCTGTTTGGTATAAGCGATAACCATCGGAGTATCGGGTTCTGTGAGGGTGATCGGCCCAAAACTGGTAGGGCAATTTTCCCCGTTGTAGACAGTAAGGGAATATTCTCCTGCAGGGACATTTTCAAGGTTTTGGTCACTAACAGGAAAAGGTTCTCCGTCCAGCAGCCATTCGAAACTGTAAGGTACTGAAGTGTTGCCCCCCGAAACTTCTATATTAATGGCTCCGGTAGCTTCTCCGGCACATAGTATTTGGGTAGTATTCAGTAGGGTAACGCTAACTCCTGATGGTTCTTCGAGCAGGTAATCGGATGTAGTGATACAGCCAGCCCCGTCCCTTACGGTTAAGGTGTAATTACCGGCCGCAAGACCATCTATTGCCGGTAAATCAGATGTAAAGCCTCCTGGTCCGGTCCATTCAAAGGTATAGTCGCCGTTTCCTCCGGAAGGAGAGATATCGATGCTTCCGTCTGTGGCCCCGGAACAGGATATTTCGTAGCCATTATAGTCTGATAGGGTAGATTCAAGAGTGATAATGGGGTTTACCCTGATGGAATAAGTAAATACATTTCCCGGGCAGCTTCCCAAGGAGTCCACGTCGCTCATTACCGTATAAATGGCCGTTATCGGTTCAGTGGTGGGGTTGATTAGTTCCTGTGCGGGAATGATGTCGGAATTTCCACTGCTGACCAATCCTTCCAGGCCCTCACCTGCTGCGGTCCAAGAGAAGCCTGATCCATCTATATTGCTCGATATACTGACTTCTTGAGAAAAGGAGCCCGAACAGATGACCTGATCAGGTTGCGAAAAAGTTATCGTGGTAGTGGGAATGATGTTGACCGTCAAAAGGAAGGGATCGCCTATACAGTTGTTTAGCTGAGGAGTAACTTCGTAGATTACCTCAGTTTCAGAATCGCCTGTATTGGTCAAGGTTTGACTGATGCTGGTGCTGGGGGTAGCTTGATCACTGGCGCCTGTGACTTGATTGGAAAAGCTTGCTGTCCAGGTATAGGTTGTCCCGTTGGCATGGTTTTCCGGTTGGAAGTTGAAGGTCTCGTTATTACATATTTGAATGGTAGAATCTTTGTATGCCAAGTTTGGAATGACCGTAATGGTGTAAGTGCTTGGCGGTGCATCACAAACATCTTCCCCTACATTGGCGATGAAGGCCGTATAGGTCACGTCAAACGCTTCGCTTGTGTTATTGACCAAGGTTTGGCTTGGAATAGTAGCACCTCCAGAGTCGGTGCCGCCGGTGACAGGCCCGTAATCAGCAGTCCATTCTATTACCGTCCCTGGGCTTGAGTTGATCGTAACTGCTTCAGAGGGGCTACCAGAGCATACTGTTTGGTCAGGAATGGAAAACTCAATAACGGGAGTGGGGGTCACGGTAACATTCACCTCGTCTTCGGAGAAACAGCCTGTATCATTATCTGTCACCAAGAGTGTATAGGTAGTATTTTCGGTAGGACTTACTGTGGGGTTGGGAGAATTGGGCTCGGAGATTGGTGTTGTCCCGGAGCTGGTCCATTGATAAGTGTAATTGCCCGTTGAGTTGGCTGTACCGGATAACGCAATGCTTTCACCATAGCAAATGGTGCTGTCCTGTCCGGCGCTTATGTCAGGAGGAATGTTGAAAGAAAAGCCTACTGAATCCCTCACGACACCGCATTCGGTGGTGATTTCAAGGATAATCGCTTTATTTCCAGGGGTGTCAAAGGATACGGCGCTGGGGCTAGGGCTCGAGGAACTGGCCGGACTGCCTCCCACAAAGCTCCAAGAATAGGTGGCTGCCTCGGGATGACAGACATTGATCGTAGCAGAGGGGGAAATGGTGGTTGGTTCACAAACGTTGCTTACGGGGGCGAGTTCCACGACGGGAGGGTTATAAACGCTGATTTCTTGGGTGTCCGAAAATGTTCCACAAGGAGTGGTTACGTTCATGGTGATGGTATATCTACCTGCATTATTGAATTGGAAGACAGGGGCCTCAGAGTTTTGGTTGAAGCCATCTGCAAATGACCAGTTGGCACTTGTCCCGCAGTAATCACTGGAATAGCTTACCAGCCATTGGAAAGTTGCGATGTCTCCGCAGCGGTCATCGATGATGGAGGTGTTTGTCGTGGCGACAGTTATTGGTCCGCAGCCTTCGGAAATATCCGTTTCAAAACTCGCCTCAGGGACTTCGGTGACACATATGGTTTTGACTTCTT
Organism: Echinicola sediminis; assembly: GCF_054777495.1. NCBI lineage: Bacteria > Pseudomonadati > Bacteroidota > Cytophagia > Cytophagales > Cyclobacteriaceae > Echinicola > Echinicola sediminis. Next base: position 54,144 of record NZ_BAAHAP010000022.1, read on the forward strand.
CGTTGATCCCGCAGCGGTTTCCGGAAATCAGTTTTACAGTGTAGGTTCCTGGGGCGGTGAAGATGGGATAAATATATTCGGTTCCATTGTCCCATGAATTGGGCTGATTGGGATTATTTTGTTCTCCCAATGATCCTCCGCTCAATTCCCAGCCCGTTTCGGGGGTAATCTGCCAAACAAATTGACCTAAGTCGGTACAAGTTCCATTATTGCTGACATCTCCGCCAAATATGGTTTGGTTTTGTATGGTTATTCTTTCATCAACACAGACGGGATCTTGAGGTGCTCTGAAATCAGGGTCAGGTGTTTCTGAGATATAAATGGGAGAAACTACTGCAGCCGAGGCCGAACAGGGATTTATCGCGGTAATTCTTACGGAGTATGAATTTGGGAATGCCCCACTGTTTACCCCGCATGAGGATTCACCAAAGGTATGGGTTACTGAAGCAGGTGGGGGGTGGTTGAACACCTCATTGGGAGTGCCGTCGGAGTAATTTACAATATACTGCGTGCCCGGAGGGTTGTTTTCTGTTCCGGTGATTGGAAAGGTAAGGGTCTGTCCCCCACAGACATTGGTGTTGCCTGGGTTTCCAAGGCCCACGGCCGGATTTGAGCCTACAAAAATACCGTATTCTTTGGTGGCCTTGCAACCATTGGGGCCAGTGATGGAATAGGTGATGGTGTAGATGCCCACTTCGTAGGAGTGTTGGAGCTGCTCCCACGATGATCCCGAAAAAGGAGCCGAACCATCTCCCCAGTCCAATTCATAGCTTACATTACTGTCTTTGGTAGAGGAGGTGTTGTTGAAAATGAATGCAGACTCTTCGTTTTCACATATTACGATATATTGCAGGTCGTCAAAATCAGCCCCTGTCTGGTCACTGGTGACAGACAGGTCAGGGGCCTGGTTCAAGGTGATTTCTTTCACCATGGTATCCTGGGTGCCATCTTTATCCCTTACCGTTAGGGTAACGGTAAAGGTTTGCATGTCTGTTCCTGGTTCTCCAATGAAACTATGGCTTGGGTTTTCTTCCGTGGAGCTGTTTAGGCTGCCCGAATTGGGATCCCCAAAATCCCACTCGTAGATAAGGCTATCCCCTGTGGAAAGGTTGGTGAAAGCAACGGGTGCATAACTACATTCTACTGTGGCGTCAAAATCAAAATCAGCGAAGGCGACGCGTTCATGATTCCGTAATAATCCCCCTATGCTTGGTGTGACCCCAAGCGGAAAAGTAACTACAGATATCAGGCAGATGGCTGTTACCAGTAGTAAAAATGGGAGGAAAAACGATGGCTTTATGTTTTTCATGAAAAATATAAGTTACGAATATTCAGGTATGAAAACAATGCCTGCCTATATTTCGGTTTCTTAAATATAATAAATAAAAAGATTTTTTAATAGTTTGAAATGCAAAAAATATGGTTTGAATTTAATTTTTTTATTTATCTAACATAGGTATGTCCGACCGCTTTTAAGCAAATAGTACAGGTTTCGTTAAGTGCTAAATAGTTTTGGCTGAAAATAACTGCCATGGTCCCTTATTTATTTACAGTCCCTTTTATAAATTGACTGTTTAAACTTTTGAAATGTCCTACCTGAAACCAGTCGAATTAAAGAGTTTTATTCTTGGTCAGTATTTTACCGATGGGGTAAAGATCACTTTGGGAGTGCTTTTGCCTGCTGTGTTCTTTGCGTACTTGGGAGATTTCAGGATGGGGATCAGTATTTCCTTAGGAGCATTCTTGGTCAGTATTTCGGACAGTACTGGACCGATGGCGCACAGAAGGACTGGAATGGTGGCAAGTTGTGTGGTGGTTTTTCTGAGCGCGCTGGTCACCGGCTTCCTGAATTCCAGTGTGGCCTTAATGGTAGTATTGATCCCTGTGCTTTGTTTTGTCTTTGCCATGTTTACGGCCTATGGCAACAGGGCTTCCTCAGTTGGGGCGGGGGCATTATTGGCCATGGCCATTTCGATTGATCACCAAAAGACTTCTGATGATATAATGACCTATGCCTTATTGGTTCTGGCAGGTGGGGTTTGGTATACGCTTTTGAGTCTTTCTGTGATGGAGATGAGACCCTATAGGGTGGCACAGCAGGCCTTGGGCGAATGCATCTTGCAGGTATCGAAGTACCTTCGGCTAAAGTCTAACTTTTATAAATCGGAACAGGATATAGGGCAGAATTTTCAGCAGCTGGCCAGCGCCCAAGTTTCTGTCAATGAGCATCAGGACAATGTACGGGAAATACTATATACCACCAGGAAGAGGGTTGGAGATTCCATTAAATCGGGCCAGCTGCTATTGGCGATTTTTGTGGATACGCTGGACATCTTTGAACAGATGATGTCTACCCATTATGATTATGGGAAACTCAGGGAGCTCTATGGGAAGTATGCGGTGTTGGAGAAGTTTGCAACTGCCATAGGTTTGGTGGCCGACGAACTTTCCATTCTTGGGTATGCCCTTATCAACAATGAAAAACCGCGTAAGCGGAAACCCCTGCAGGAAGTTTTGGGGGAGCTGAAAGGAGAAATCGAGCGGCTAGAAAAGATGGGCGTGAAGACCTTGATGCTGAGCAAGATTTTTGCCAACCTAAAGACAATTACCAGAAGGGTGGATACCATCTACAACTATTTTTATAAGGAAAAACTGACCTTTATTTCTGAGACAAGGGAAGAAAGCCTTTCTAAGTTTGTTTCGCAGCAGCATTTCTCTTTCAAGGTCATCCGGGATAACCTTAGCCTGCAGTCCAATGTGTTTAGACATGCGCTAAGGCTTGCAGTGACCTGTTTGGCCGGTTTTTTGATTTCTTTGGAGATTTCCCTTGGCAGCCATTCCTACTGGGTGGTGCTGACTATTCTAGTGATCCTTCGTCCGGGATTTAGTCTCACCAAAAGAAGAAATACAGAGCGAATACTTGGGACCTTTATTGGTGGCGTGGTAGGGGTGTTGGTGCTTTATTTTATTAATGACTTTTCCCTTCGCTTTGCTGTTTTGGTGGTATTTATGGTCCTGGCTTATTCATTTCTTAGAATCAGGTATATTCTGGCAGTGGTTTTCATGACCCCGTTTATTTTCATCGTTTATGCCATGCTTTATCCTGAGTCCAACTATGCCATTGTATGGGAAAGGGTGATCGATACCATGGTCGGGTCGGGTCTGGCATATCTTGCGAGCAATTATTTTTTGCCCAGTTGGGAATATGGAGGTTTTCAGCAACAGATGTGCAAGGTGCTTCAGGCCAATTTGAATTATTTTATGCAGGTCATCAAGCGTTTTGATCTGGACCGTTTTGATGAGATTGCCTATCGATTGGCCAGGAAGAAAATGTACCTGGAATCAGCCAATCTATCAGCCTCCTTTCAGCGCATGCTTGACGAACCCAAAAGCAAGCAGAAAAACAAAAAAAAGATACACGAATTTGTGGTGTTGAACCATATCCTTTCTTCCTATTTCTCTACCCTTTCCACCAGTCTAATCCGCTCGGAAATGGTGCTCTCCTCCCATGATCAGGTGGTGTTGGTCAAACGTATCAGAAACTATCTGTTACGGAGTTTAGAACATTTGGGAGGCAGTTATGGAGAAATGGATTTTTCGGTGCTGGAAGATGAATTGAAGCTGCTCAAATCTGCCGATTATGATGAAAGTAGTCTCTTGACAGATCAGCTTCAGCTGATCAAGAAAACCTGTTCAGATATTGAGAAGTTGAGCAGGAGTCTTACCGGCGAGCAAGAGGTCTGAAGGTGTTTATTGAGAAATAAAGTATCTGGGCTTAAGATGGCCGGTATACTGTTTATCTTTAAGAAGGGCACCGTGGTTAGTAGTGAAGTAGGTATTTGGTTTGGGAAGTGGAGGTGTAATTATTATAATGCAAACTATTTAACGTTGATGAAATGAATAAATCCTGCAGTATTTTATGGTTTATGGTCATTTGCCTTGGCCTGCTCCACTTGCCGTTTTCAACTGTTTTAGCCCAACAAAAGATAAGGTTTGCCGTGGTGGGGCTTTCCCATGGGCATAGCCCCTGGTTTTTTGAATGGGGCCAGCAGGAAGACATGGAGTTGGTGGGGGTGTATGAGCCCAATGGAGAACTGGTGCAAAAATTCCGTCACCGATACGATTTGGATGAAGGACTTATTTACAGTGATCTGGATGAAATGTTGAAACAAAAGCAACCTGAGGGTATTTTGGTTTTTGGTCCGATCTTTTACCATTTGGAAGCGGTAGAGGCAGCTGCGCCAAGGGGCATCCATGTAATGGTGGAGAAGCCACTTGCCACCAATCTGGCTGATGCCAAAAAGATGGCCGCACTTGCCCAAAAGCATGGTGTCCACTTACTGACCAATTATGAAACGTCCTGGTATCCGAGTACCGAAAAGACCTATCGGCTTTTTGCCGAGGAGCAGAAGCAATTGGGGCCTGTCCGGAAAATGGTCTTTCATCATGGGCATGAGGGGCCTAAAGAAATCGGAGTGGGTAAAGAGTTTTTGGATTGGCTGACCGACCCCAAGTTAAACGGTGGCGGGGCACTGGTGGATTTTGGCTGCTATGGTGCCAATATCATGACCTATCTGATGCAGGGGCAGAAACCACAGTCCGTTACGGCGGTTACCAAAAACTATAAACCTGAAACTTACCCCAAAGTAGAGGATGAAGCTACGATCATTGTGGATTATAAGGATGCGCAAGGAATCATACAGGCCTCCTGGAACTGGCCATTTGGAAGAAAAGACATGGAAGTGTACGGGAAAAGCGGTTATGTGATTACCCAAGATGATACGCGGATGCGCTGGCGGGTCCAAGGGAGTGAGGAAAGGCGACTGGAAGCGGATAAGGGAGAACTGGCCCTGATCAGCAATCCATTTGAGTACTTCAAGAAGGTGATCATGGGAGAGATCGTTCCTGCACCTTTTAGTCCCTATACACTAGAGAATAACATGTTGGTTGTGGAGATTTTGGAAGCAGCAAAAAAGTCTTCGGAGACCGGTGAAAAAGTGGTGGTAGAGTAGGAGAGGGAAATTGATGGTAAGGAATTGTCCCTGTAATATAATTTTAAGATGGGAGTCCACGAATTAAACGGATTATCACGAATTTTCTTTTTTCTATTGATAAAAAAAAGAATCTAGGCAGATGGTCTGCTATTAAATGGAACACGGGTTTTCCATTTGTAGGGGATTTCACGCCATGAGTCGTTGTGTTTAGTTATGAGGGGTAGTGGTCAAACAAAAGAAGAAGCCGAACAGAAGCAAGGTTTTATGCTTGCATCTGTTCGGCTTCATTTTTGGTAAGGGGAAAAAAACAGAAGTTATTTCCCCGCTGACCGATTGGACTCTCTTAATTGGCGGAGTCCCACCAGGCTTTTATGTTGATTTCATCGCCACCCATTCTGTTGATAGCCTCCTGATAGTTTTGGAAATTGCTGTTGGCTTCATCTATGGGATAGTAAAGTCTCGAAGGCATTTCTTGATCGTTGAGCATGGAAGCTGTGGTGGGCAGTTCAGGAAGTCCTGTCCTGCGCAGTTCAAACCAAGCCTGAAAATCTGTAAAGAATAGATCGTAATATTTCTGCAGCAAAATACGTTTAAGGCTTCCATCGTATTCAGTAAAGCTATTGTCGAAATAGTCTGCTGGCACTTCCTGCTCCCACATTTCAATGGCAGCTCTTACGCCTTTTTCATAATGGTCTTCAGCTTGGCCGGTGTAGCCCTTCTGAGCCATTTCGGCTTTGATAAACTCCACCTCGGCATAGCTCATAAATGGAATGATCAACGGTGCTTCCGCCAGGCTTCTCTGTACCCCTGAAGCCGTTGCTATGCTGTCTGGCAGGGGCTCTTCCACAAAATTGGTAGGTTGTCCTATATAGCCATAATCCTCTCCGTTCAAGCCTCTTGCAACGGTAGCAAAAACGCCTATTCTGGGATCCTTGAACTGTTTGAGGTTGTCAATAAAGAAGGCCGAGTAATACCTGAACAGGCCAAAATCCTGTGGACGGTCCCATGGGGAAAGTGTTGGGGCCACTCCGTCCAAATGCAGAACGGCGCCGTCCTCTCCTTCGGTAAATACAGGATAGGTCTCCGGGTCGTTGATCATTTGTGCGATCTTTTCAAAAGCGCCTGTTTCGGTCCTGTTGGAGATGCGGAGAAGCAGTCTAAGGCGCAGCGAGTTGGTGAATTTCTGCCATTTAACCACATCGTTATGGTACAGGATATCACTGATGTAGGGCATTCCCCGGTCTTTGTCATAGATCCCATTGGCATATTCTAGATCGGCCAATAGCTGGGTGTAGATTTCTTCCTGGCTTGAGAACTTCGGATACCAAACATCGGCTTCCGCCTGCAAGGCATCGCTCATGGGGACATCTCCAAAGCAATCGGTAAGGATGGAGTAAGCATAGGCTTTTAAGGTAAGAGCAATTGCCTCGTAATTAGGAAGACCGTCCCTGATGGCTGCTTCTTCCATCTCCTTGATATTGCTGAGGTTCGTGTAATAGTCGTTCCATGTGCCTGCTCCAATATTTTGGTCAAAATCGTAAAAGAAAGGAGAGTTGTTGAAATCATCTATTCTCAAGAACATCTGTGTCAAAGGGGCCGTCACATTTCTCATCTGATTGGCATTGCGGCTGGCCAGGCTGTAAATGACTGGGTTCAAGGTGCTGCCAGCAGTGATTTTGCTGAGGTTGTTGGGGTCGATGTTGGTATCTTCAAAATCCTTTGTACAGGAGCTGGTCCACAGACAAAGGCAGGCTAAGCACAATGGAATTATATTCTTATTCATGGCTTTATTTTTTAACATTCAATTATCAAATTTCTTATTATCCGTCCGGTGCAGTGCGTCCTGTTTATAGGCCAATGACAATATTGAAACCATATTCATTCGGGACGGGCATTTGCCCCACTTCCACACCAGGGTGCATATTGGTACCTCCTGCAAAGCCGGCTACTTCCGGGTCATATATCGGAAATTCAGAGAACACGGCAAGGTTTCTTCCGTAGAGGGAAATACGCATTTCATTTAAGGGGGTATTGGCCAGAAACTTCTCTGAAAAGTCGTAGGAGATGCTGACTTCCCTTAGCTTGATAAAGGAAGCGTCAAAGGAATTGGCTTCAGTGTTGGCCAGTGGATACATGAGGTTATAGTAATCCGCTATCGCAATGGCCTTGGTATTTGGCGAGAAGGTGCCGTCACCATTGTCCACCACGCCCTTGCCTACGAGTTCCCCTTCTTCTCTTCCTTTGAGTGTATGCTTCAGTTTCCCCTGCTGGGTGAGTTTATGGTGTGTGTGGGAGTAGATCTTTCCACCGTATTTTGCATCAATGACCGCACTGAATTTAAGGTTTTTGTATTGGAAGGAGTTGATGAATCCAGCGACCCATTTTGGCTGGGTGTCCCCAATGAAGATGATGTCATCGGTCATTTCCGGATGTCCGTTTTTATCGAAAATGATTTCTCCTTCGGGACTGCGCTTGTATCCCCTTCCGTATAGGGCTGCGGGAGATCCTCCTTCTACGGCAATGAGTCTGGCACCGGAGGAGCTTAGCATTTCGAATCTTCCGCCATCGGCATTTTCATGGAGCGAAAGTACTTTGCCCTTGTTTTTTGCCCATGTAAGGGTGGTGTTCCATTTGAAATTGCCCGCGTTGATGGCCTTGGCATTGAGCATAAGCTCGATCCCACGGTTACGTACTTCACCGGCATTGATGGTGACACTCCTATATCCTGAGGAATGGGGGAGTGGGGCATTGAAAATCTGGTTCTTACTGTTGTTTTGGTAGACCGCAGCATCGAACTTCAGTCGGCTTTCAAACATCCTAAAATCCACGCCCAGTTCCGTGCTGGTGGTAATCTCGGGTTTGAAATCGGTATTGTACAAGGAGGTAGGAGCCAGTGCCGAACCCGGGAAATCCGATCGGCGGTAATATTTGTCGGTTTTATAGCGGTTGCCAAATTGACCGGCGCCACCTACCTGTGCAAGGGAAGCTCTTAGCTTGGCAAAACTGATCGAGCGGGGCATGTCGAACAGCTCGCTAAGGACAATGCCTGTACTGGCCGAAGGGAAGAAGTAAGATTGGTTGTTTTTAGGCAAAATACTGTTCCAGTCATTTCGTCCGGTAAGGTCTAGAAACACTTTGTCCTTCCAGCCAAGAGTTACCATTCCGTATAAGCTGTTTACTTTATTATAGCCATCAAACTTGCTGGTGAAGAGTTGTGTCCCGTTTACCAAGTTGTATTCACCGGGGATTTCCAGACCTTCAGCCCAAGAGTCCTGCCGGAGGTATTGGTAATCCATTCTGTTTCCTCCAAGGTTTGCGGTGATTTCCCAATCATCAAAAGTGTCAGAATAGGAAAGTAAAAAATCAGTGTTTACTTCCTGCTTAAATACATTGGTTTTCCGATAATAGCCCCTGGCATAACGATTGATGTCATACGGCCTGCGCTGGTCCATGTTTTTGTCATACATGTTCAAGGCACCACGAAGCATCAGCTTCAGTTTGGAGAGCAGCTCGATGTCCATTTTGAAGTTTCCGGTCACAGAAAACTGATCCAGGCTGTTCTGGATTTCATAGACCATGGCATAGGGGTTGTCTATATAGCTGCTGTAGGGTCTGATCATGTCCACCTGCTCCTGACCTTTTTTCCAGATTGGCTCGTACCATGAAAGGTCTACGTTGGGGTTTTGGAAAATCATAAAGTAGGCAATAGAGTGGTTGTTGTACCCTTGCCCCGGCAGGTTGTCACTGGTCCGGTTTCTGTAGTCTACCACCGTACTGAGCTTGATCCGGTCGGATACCTGGTAATTCCCATTGGCAGAAAGGGAAAGCTGCTGGAAGCCCGTATTGGGCATAACCCAGTCGTTTTTGGTATGTGTGGCGGAACCCCGCATGGAGCCTTTTTCGTCTCCGCCCTGAATGGAGATGTTGGTGGTCTGGGTAATACCCGTCTCCCAAAAATCCTTTCGGTTGTTCTCATAGGGCCTCCAAAGCTGTCTTTCAAGCGATTGTCCTTCTTGGGTAGGATCGTATTGATAATAATACTGCCCGTCAAACTTTGGTCCGAAGGCACTACTGCTCCCCCGGGTGCTGTTGCCGTCTTCTGAAGCCCCGTAAGTGTAGTACAAGCGGTCATTGTAGGGAACAGGATTGCCATTTTCATCGGTAGCGGGTTTTAGGTAGCCCCCTTTGCCGCTTCCCTGCCCGTATTCGTATTGCCAGTCCGGCCAGCGCTGAATGACGTCAAATTTGGTGTTGCTGCTGATGGTGACACCAAGTCCCTTTTGGCCTTTTCCGGATTTGGTGGTGATGATAATGGCTCCGTTTGCTGCTTGATAGCCGTACAAGGCCGAGGCGGCAGGGCCTTTCAGTACTGATACACTTTCTATATCGTCCGGATTGAGGTCGGATATGGCGTTGCCATAGTCCACAGGCGTGTCATTGCTGGCACTGCCTCCCATATAGCCATTGGAAGGGCCGGAGCCGGGATGTTCGTTTTGTATGGGGACGCCATCTATGACGATCAGCGCACCATTGTTTCCCGGGTCGAGAGAACTGTTTCCTCTTAGGATAATTTGCTGTGAAGCAATGGGGCCTCCCAGCCCGTTGATTTGGAGTCCAGGGACTTTGCCGCGCAAGGCCTCGGACCAGTTGTTCGGCCGGGCATTGGTCAGCTGCTCAGAGTCGATGGTCTGTTGGGCGTAGCCTAGCTTTTTTTCTTCCCGTCTCATGCCAAGCGCAGTGACAACCACCTCGTCCAGGGCATTGACGTCTTCTTCCAAGGTGATCGTCACCGTGCCTGCTGACTGTATCGTAACGTCCTGGGTTTTATAACCAAGGTAAGATACGGATAAGGTAACGGGGAATGACTCGATTTCAAGTTTGAAACGGCCATCGACATCACTTACAGTTCCTTTTGAGCTGCCTTTTATCAATAGGGTTACCCCGGGCAGTGTGGCTCCCAACGGATCCAGCACTTGGCCGGTCACTGTTTGACGCGGGGCTTCCGAGGGAAATACCGTGATGGTGTTGTTGATGACTTCAAACTGTAAGGCTGTCTCTTGACTGATTTGAGATAAAACATCGGACAGGGGTTTGTTCTTGAACCTAAACGAGAACAAAGCATTGTTTTGGTCTACTTTTTCGTCAAAGACAAAGTAGAAGGCAGTTTTCTGCTCGATTTCAGAAAGAACCTGGATGATGTTGGCGCTTTCCAGTTCCAAGGATAGCCTGACATCGGGTTGCTTTTCCATTGCCGCGTAACTGATCGGCTGGAGGGCAAAGAAAAATACACAGAGCATCAGTAGCCCTTTCTTATTTTTCAATGCCGTCAAAAATTGTAGTGGTGTTTTCATTTTTAACAGAAATTAAATGGATTGTGGTGAGGATTGATGTATCTGCCGCCAGTTCAGTATGGGCGGCTATGTTTGTTTTTTAATGTGTATGTTGTTGGGATTCAGGTAATCAAAAGAAAGCTCCTTCAAAAGCCCAATACTTTTTAGGATGTTGTCCAGTGTTTCATTTTTGAATTTTCCGGTGATGCGTAGCGCTTTCAGCTCTTCGGATTCGAACGTTAAAGTGATTCCGTACCTGTTTTCAAGGATAGTTGCCGCTTCCCCCAAGCTGGTGTTTTTCAATACAATTAGTCCTGCCCAGGCAATGGGCAATTGGTTATTGATGGCCTTGATGTCTGACAAGTGGGTTTGGGAACTGGTGATTTGTTGGTTTTTGCTCAGGATTGCCTTGGCTTTGGGGTTCTTCCGGGGAGTTACCTGTACTTTTCCGGAGATGACACTTACCGTAGTGCTTTTGGAAGCGTGGGTGTTTACATCGAATGAGGTGCCCAGTACTTTTACTTTGCTATTGGCTGTAATGACCGAAAAAGGGCGGGATACATTCCTTTGGACAGAGAAAAAGGCCCTTCCTTCCAGTGAGACTGTTCTGTTTTTTCTAAAAGTTTCCGGATAGGTCAAGCTGCTGTTCTCGTCCAAAAGGACCGAAGAGCCGTCTTTCAGCAGGATTTCTCTTTGTTCTCCCATGGCGGTGGTGATGGTGACGTTGTTTCCGTCTGAGAGCTGTTTTATACTGATGGCCATGACCAGGACGAGGATGAGCGAAGCAGCTACCTTTAGGATTCTGTTGAGACGGAAAGTTTTGCGCTGCCTGGGCAGTTTTGCTAAAATGCGCTGGTAGAGTTTGCTCCCGTTTTCTTGAGAGAGTAGTTGGCCCAAGTCTGCCTCGGAAGCAGAATTTTGCATGCTTTCATAAAACTTTTCAACTATTGCTGATTCGCTTTTTGTAGCGATCCCTTGCTGGTGCTTTTCCGCCAGCTTCATAAATTCTTCTCTAGTCAAAATATTCCCTTTTATGGGATAGTGTGCAAAAGAAGGTCTGCACGTAACAGAAAAATGAGAGTTAACGGTTTCTTAAATCAGGTAGGGGACAGGTTACATTAAAATAACCTGAGGGTAATCAAAACTAAAAAGTAACTGGTTTCACTCATCTTGGTGCGCAGAAGTTTCAGGGCATTACTGATATGGGTCTCTACCGTTCTTTTAGAAATATTCAGTTCTTGGGCAATTTCGCTGTTGGATTTATGGTTGATCCTGCTGAGTACAAAGACCTCATGGCACTTTCCTGGAAGTTGGGCAATATGTGAGGATAGTGTTTGTTCCAGCTCTTTGTATTCCAAGGGACTTTGTTCATCGGCCGATACCGATTCGCTGAGAAGTTTCAGTGCATCTTTATGGGTGTTGTCAAACTTTAGTTTTTTAATCTGTCCCGAAAGTTTGTATTTGAGGGCTTTGAACAGATAGTTTTCCAGGTGCAGGATATCGGTTTCTTTGCTTTTTTCCCAAAGGCTGATGAAGATTTCCTGGACACAGTCTTCACAGATCGCCTCATCTCGGTAAATGCTGTAGGCATACCTGTATAGTCGCTTCCAATATTTGTCAAAAATGAGTTGGAAGGCGGCATGGTCTTCTTGCTTCAATCGCAATAAAAGTTGGGTGTCCGAAGGACTGTTGATGAGTCGGTCCATGGTTTCTAGGTTGATTGACAAAATAAAGGGGTATAGTTGAGGAAAAATTATTAACTATTTTAAGTTTTGGTTAATCCTATGTGAACTGCGGTAGCTCGTGTATGAGCTGTGCAATAGGCTGTACCGATTGAATTTTAGGGCTTTAAATGGGCCTGTTTTCGATCGTTTTTTTTAAATAAAGTGGTAATTAAAACCTAAGATCAGCTTATTCCTTCAGGTTTTTTGACTAATTTAAAGAGATGGTTAATGTGCTCAACTGCTGATACTTATATAGGATGGAAAATGCTTTTTTAATAAAAATTCTGTGCTGTTTCTCTATGGTCATTGCAGTTATTCCAACAGTTTCTTTTGCTCAATTTTTCAAAGGGGAAAAATGGGTGAGAGTAGGGGTCAATTGTCATCAATCTGTTAAAAATTATACCTCTTTCTACAGTGACAGTCCCAATGAATACACGAACTATACCTACACCTATAAGGACTGCGATTTGCTTCCCTCCATTGGGACTTTTGTATCGAAAAACTGGTATCTAGGCGTACACGCATTGCTGGGGAAAGGGATGAACAAGGTGGAGACACAGCCAAAGGGGGGCAGCATCAAAGAGGAAACATCAAAAAATACATTTCGATTGGGGGCAGGGCTGGTCTTAAGGAAGTATTTTCCCGTAAGTCGTCGCTTTTCGGTGTTAGCGGGTACCAATACGAGGTATTTCAAAAGCTGTGATACCGGAGAAGGTTATCCCGTCAATACCTCCTCAAGGAAGTTCAGGGTGAATTATCTGTTGTCTGACCTGCATGTAGGGGTCATGTACAGGGTCAGGCCCGGCGTTGGTGTAGATCTGGTTTACAGTCCACTCATGGTGGGTTTTAGCCAGTCTTTTGGCATAATGCAGCAAAGGGGCAAGGTGTTCAATGGCGGCTTGGGAAAAGAGGTGGATTGTTTTTCGCTGGGATTGAATTTTGCCCTTGCCAAAGGCAAAAAGTAATAGAGGGCAAAAGATGGAAGAGGACATTATTATGTGATTCCCGGCAGGTTTTCTGGAAAAATGGATGGGTTAGTCTCTCGTGTTCGGTCGGCTGCAAAATAGTACTGCATGGTTTTCGTGAAATACAAAATATAGACGAAGTACATAAGTTTAAAAGTGAGTTGAAACAATAAAGGCAGATCATCTGATCTGCCTTTTGTGGAGAATATCGGACCTGCCTGAGTCAGACAGGTTCGAACCGATGACCTTCCCGACTGTTGTCCATAGCCGTTAACTTAAGCATAAAAGAGCTCATAAAGTATCTGGTCATGTGGTTTTTGTTTGAGCCTTTTTTCAACGATCAATTTAGGTATTATCGGTACCAGAGAGTCGCAGAACCAGTCTGCAAAAGTTCGGGGGCACAGTATTTTATTTTTCAGGACCGGGGAAAATTTCCGTGCCCTTTTGAAAAACTTCGGATAACTGCAGCGCTTTTGGGATGCTTGTCCTTTCAGTAGTTTGTTGGCCATTGATAGCAGGCCGGTGTTCAGCAATATCCATATGAGTTTTGCAAGGATCTGGCATTCCATCCGCTCTTTTTTCATGGGCTTGGTTTTGTGGATGTCCAGATTTGATTTCCATGTTTTGAAGATCAGTTCCACCTGCCACCTTAGTTTATATGCGGATATTACCTGTTCTGTGGACAGTACCTCTTGAGGCACATTGGTAATAAAGATGTTGTAATGGGCCTGTATCCTGTATTCCTTGCTCAGCTGGTAGCCTTTGGCCCTTTTTCCCGACAACTTTGCTTTGCGTATCCTTTCCCCGGTGACCTCTTTAGGCACTGGCACGATTACCATTCTTGTTTTTAATTTTTCCTTTCTGCCCAAATACACCTCTGTTTCAAGTTGTCCCATACCCGTCTTCTTCATTTTCAGGTCCAGCTCTTTCCAGTCCAGTGCGCTGTACCCTCCTTCCCTTTTGGGCAAGTAGATGCCTATTTTGGGCAGACGGTTAAGGTAATAGGCCTGTCTTTCCTCTACGCCCGTTAAATAGGTCGTGGTAACATAACCCCGGTCCCTGATGTTCAGGCTGCCTGGTTGTATCCTTTCCACGGTCTGCTTTGAGTCCTCCTGGTCGTTCCTTGTGGCCCTGGTCAGTTCCATGGACTTACAGGCCATGCTCACCAGGTCGAACTCGTATTGGAAGTTCATCAGGGCAGACTGTTTGTTGAAGCTGCCGTAACCGGGGTAGTCATCAATATATGATGTCGGCAGGGAGAACTTGCTGGAATCCTTGATGTGGATACCTGTAAAAAAACCACGGCCGGGGAGCTTTCCCTTTTCACCGTCCATTTGCAAGGAAAGCTGTTGGGCAAAGACCGCTTTTAGAAAACCGACTGCTTCCGGGGTGAAGTGTTTATGGAGCGCTTCCCGGCTGACCGCTGTGCCAGTGGCCTCGGCATAATCGCAGCTCAGGTCCAAAAGGCTTAAACGACTGTGGTCTTCCCCGTTGAAGACCAGGGTGTTTACAAAATCCCTTGCGGTAATTTTTCTTTTGCGTTGGATAAAGCCCGTTTCCTTGGCCAGCCCATCCAGGCTTTCTTCAGAAAACAGCTCGGCATGCCTGCCCTGTATTTGTAAAAGTTGTTGTTTTGTTTCAGCACCGGTTTTTAAGGTGTTTTTCCCCTAAAAAATTATCTTTACAAAAAAAAAGCGGCCCTTTTGTTACATGGACAAGAATATGGCCGCTTTTATTTACAAATATAACTTTGACAAATATGGGGAAAAAACTAAACAATTCCTCCGCAGGGGAATTACGTCTTGTTTAAGCGCTTCTATACCAGGATATTAACCTCTTAAGTTAACGGGAGTGGATCACTTTCGGGGACGCAGCGATCCTATTTCACTGCTTTTAAATCGAACTCGGGTTCATACCTTAGCTATTGTACGCTACTTTTTCCAAGTCTTAGAATCCGGGTTAAAATAATTTACGGGAGGAAATGAAATTTATAAGGGCACTGAAGTGACTTTTTATTTCAATCATCGTGATCGCTCAGGAGAGGAAAGATTCGGATTTGTACCTTAAGTTAATTAGGCAGGGCAGTTTTTTTCGATCCTGGATTCCTCCAATGTCTTTTGGATATTTAGTAGAAAGAATTTACAAAATATGTCCCTTTACAGAAATAGTGATTTAAACAGTAAGTGTTTCTCCTAATCTGCCAATTGGCAAATAAATTCACCTTATCAGATGAAGTCATAAGTTTTAATAATTGCACATCTGTCATACAATCATTGATGGCACTTCGAACATCATCCAGCATCCCAGCGGTAGACCATTAATCAAAACCATTTTTCCATATAATTGGAAAAATGGCTTACTTTAAAGTGTTTTGTACCAAAAAATAATAAAAGTGAAAAAAGAGGTTAAAGGAGATATACATATGATAAGCTGTTTACTGATGCTTGTTCTTTTGGGCAGCTGTGGAAAGAAATCCTCAGAGCGTGAGCACTTTCAAGACCCAAGCCATGAGTCTCCCAATATCATCCTTTTGATGGCTGATGATCAAGGTTGGGGGGATATGGGCTATATGGACCACCCTCATCTACTGACCCCGAACCTTGATGAAATGGCTGCCAATGGCGCGGTGTTCGATCGTTTTTATGCTGCCGCTCCGGTGTGCTCTCCCACTCGGGGAAGTGTGATGACCGGAAGGCACCCACTCCGATACGGCATTTGCACAGCCAACTGCGGCCATATTAAAGAAGAGGAAATAACCCTTGCTGAGTTGGTGAGGGAAAAGGGCTATACCACAGGGCATTTTGGAAAATGGCACTTAGGAACCTTGACGAGAGACACCCTGGATGCCAACAGGGGAGGGCAGGAGAAGTTTGACGGTGACTATGCTCCTCCTTGGGAGCATGGATTTGATGAATGCTTTGTAACGGAATCCAAGGTGCCTACCTGGGACCCTATGGTCACACCTCCCCGATCAGCCGGTGATGTCAGTAGTAAACTGAAAGAGGGAGATCCGTTCAAAACCTACTATTGGACGGGACCCGGACAGATAGTGACCGACAATCTCTCCGGGGACGATTCCAGGGTCATTATGGATCGTGCCATTCCTTTTATTGAAAAGGCAGTGGGTGAACAGAAGCCTTTTATGACCGTTATTTGGTTTCATACTCCGCATCTACCGGTTTTGACCGGTGAAAAGTTTCGAGCGGCCTATAAGGATTTATCGGAGGATCAGCAGCATTATTATGGGGTGCTCACGGCCCTGGATATGCAAATTGGCAGGCTTAGGGACAAGTTGGAGGAATTGGGAGTCGCTGAGAATACAGTATTGTTTTATACCAGTGATAACGGTCCTGAGGGGAAATCTGTCCAAGGCCGCACACAAGGGTTGACCAAAGGCCTTAAAGGCAGAAAGAGAAGCCTTTATGAAGGAGGAATCCGGGTTCCGGGAATCGTGGAATGGAAAGGCAAAATACCCTCGGGCACTAAGGTCACCGCCCCTTGCTCTACTTCAGATTATTTTCCCACCATTGCCAAGATGTTGGATATCGACCTGAAGAACTTTGACCGCCCTTATGATGGAGTGGACTTGTTTCCTTTTTTGACCGGTGATAAACAAGTCAGGGAAAAACCTTTGTCATTTTTCTTTGAGTCCCAGTCAGCTCTGATTGAAGAGGAGTACAAGCTTTATCGAAAGAATGAAGGGGAAGATTATGAGCTTTACCATATCAAAAACGATCCAGGCGAGAAGGAGGATCTGGCGGAGCATGAACCTCAAATACTACAAAAGATGATTGCCAACTGGGAGGCTTGGGGGGAAACCGTAGAGCAGAGTTCGTTGGGATATGATTATGAAAAACCGATAACAAAGCCCTCAAATTAAAGAAGCTAATGCTAAAAATTGTTTAGTCTTTTATTGCTATAAAACCAAAAGCCTCCAAATCAAACGATTTGAAGGCTTTTGGTGCGAGCTGCACCCCTTTTTGTCGGAGTGGCGGGATTCGAACCTCTTGCTTTAATCGGTTGATTTTAAAGGGGGTATGACAATTCCAAAAACTTAGGTCACCGAATAGGTCCCATATTATTTTTGATGTTTTGCAGTGAAAAATTACAAAATATATCGCATTAAAGAAACAGTGCTTTGGAATATTGCCATTGTGAGAACCATATATTTGTTACTTAGTTCATCAGCCTCTAATAGACATTAGATGTTCCTTTAATATCTTCTAGAATAATTAAGGCAAATGAAAATGTCCATAGATCATTTTTTTAATATTTTAATTTAATTATTCATTTTATTAATTAACTCCTTAAATATCAACATGTGGCAGTGAAGTGCCTCCCAATCTTAGTTGTTAATTTAAATAGGGGCAAATAGGTTTTCTCCCATCCCAAATAGCTTTGCTTCGGTGGTTTAGCCATGTATATTTCGGTAGGAGTCAAAGCTCCCGGAAATATCGAAACTTTCAATTTAGAGCACTTACGAATAACATCCAGATCAACATGTGAGAGACAATAAACTGGGCAGCTGAATCGAGGTCCTGGTTTTAATCTTCCAAATCACATACCGTTCCAGCACCGACAATAATGGAGAAAGTAGAAAGCTGCATTCACCTGTTTGGTGAGCAAGAGTGATTCAAGTTTGAGTGCTTAATTTTCAGGAAGACCATGTTCACCTAATAAGAGAGGTTGCACCTAAAGTATTGATATCAAAAATTGAAAGTAACCAGAAAGGACGTACCGCAACTGGGGTGTTTGGTAGGTTCAAGGATTTAAGACAACACGTCTATGTGAGCCTTATTTTATAGGTAGTGGAGCTTTGTCACCCTAACATACAGCACGTAATTTTATTAGTAACATTTTAATGAAAAAATATTGATTAGTAAATCAATAGTAAAGTAATGACAGATTTGATGATTGAGTATATTATTGGAAGGCTTCTGTTGACAAAATAGCCTGTTTTATTGGTGGGTTTAAGCAAAAATTAATGAGTTAATATTCTTCTATAATTTAATTACTTTCAATTTATGCAGCATGAAGGGACTTTTAACAAATATTCTTTAAAATAGATAAGCTATTATTTGCAACTAAACCGGTAAAGTTATATGTTTGAACATGGTTGGGTGAGTAGTCCATTTTCCTAATATATTGGACGTTCTCATGTAGTCCTCTAGTAATTTTTTTGAATAAATGGAGTAAGAATTAGCTTGAAATAACCAATAGATATGAAAAAGATAGTTAGTTTAATTTGGTGGTTTGTGCTTCCTGTAATTGTCGTGTGGGGAGGACGATTAATTTTTTACTACTTCGAGAAACCTTCCCCGGGCTTAAGCGAAAATGCAATGGCAACAAATTCAAGCGTGGGCAATTTGAATAAAAGCCTGCCTGATACTGTCGATTTTATTTTTGATGTAAAGCCGATTTTGTCTGACCGATGCTACTTATGTCATGGGCCAGATGAGGGCACTAGAGAGGCGGGACTACGATTGGATACCAGGGAAGGGGCTCTGGCAGCTATTGGAAAAGATTTGGATCGGTTCGCAATAGTACCCGGTGATCCTAAGAACAGTGAATTAGTATCCCGAATAATTCATGAAGATGAGGAGAAGGTGATGCCACCATTATCTTCTAACCTGAGTCTTACTGACTATGAAAAAAAGATTTTGGTCAAATGGATTGAACAAGGTGCAAGTTATAAAGAACATTGGGCATTTATTCCACCCCAAAAAAGTCCGGTTCCGGCACTTTCTAATCCAGCCTGGGCCACTAATGAAATTGATCAATTTATTGGAAAACGTCTGGAGCAAGAGGGGTTAGAACCCTCTCCAAAGGCAAGCAGGGAAAAACTATTAAGAAAAGTCTATTTTGACCTTACAGGCCTGCCACCGAGTCTTGAGGAGATTGATGCGTTTTTAAATGACCAATCCACCAATGCATATGAAAAAACAGTAGATAAACTGCTAGGCTCTTCAGCATATGGAGAAAGGATGGCATCAGACTGGTTGGATCTGGCTAGATATGCAGATACACATGGATATCAAGATGATTTGGAGCGGACGATGTGGCCATGGAGAGACTGGGTTATAAGCGCGTTTAACAGGAATATTCCCTATGATAAGTTTATTAAATGGCAGTTAGCCGGCGACCAGTTACCCGATGCAGGCCTTGAGCAAATTTTGGCGACAGGATTTAATAGGAATCATAAAATCACCCAAGAAGGTGGGGTAATTGATGAAGAATACCGGGTGGAATATGTAATGGATCGTGCCAATACAACAGCGAAAGCCTTTTTGGGATTGACATTGGAGTGTGCCCGTTGTCATGACCATAAATACGACCCAATTTCACAAAAAGAGTTTTTCGGATTTTACGGTTTTTTTAATAGAGTAAATGAAAAAGGACGCATAGATGTGGGAGAAATCCCTGAACCTAATATTAAAATTACCCCAAAAGAGATCCGTGAGGAGCTGTCATTCATCTATATGCCCGACTCAATAGAGGCAATAAAACTTATGGTGATGAAAGACGATGCCCCTGAAAGGAAAACCTATCTATTGGCCAGAGGTCAATATGATTCCCCAACAGAGGAAGTCCCCTTGAGCACTCCATCGAAAATCCTGCCCTTTGATGATAAATATGACAAAAATAGATTAGGGCTCGTTAATTGGCTATTTAGTGATCGTAATCCCCTAACTGCCAGAGTGGCTGTCAATAGAATGTGGCAGCAGATATTTGGAGTTGGTTTAGTTTCTACTTCGGATGATTTTGGAAATCAGGGAGCATTACCTTCTCATCCTGAGCTTTTGGATTGGCTAGCTTTGACCTTTAAAGAAGAGGGCTGGGATATGAAAAAAATGTACAAACGTATGGTAATGTCAAGTACTTACCAGCAGACCAATAAAGTAAATCCAGATTTGCTTCAAAGAGATCCGGATAACATTTTCTATGCTAGAAGTTCGAGAAACAAACTTACCGCAGAAATGATCAGAGATAATGCCCTTGCAGTAAGTGGTTTATTGGTTCGGAAAGTAGGTGGACCTAGTGTTAAGCCTTATCAGCCGGAAGGTCTGTGGGCAGAGACATCCTCAGGAGTAAAGGGACAGTTGATAAAATATATACCGGATAAAGGGGAAAGCAAGTATAGAAGAAGCATTTACACTTTTTGGAAGCGGACCATACCACCTCCGTCCATGAACATATTCGATGCCCCTTCTAGAGATTTCTGTGAGGTTAAGCGGCAAGAGACCAGTACCCCATTACAGGCATTGGTAATGCTAAATGATCCGCAAATTATGGAGGCTTCAGAACATTTGGCCAAGGAGATAATGAAAGATCCATCGCTTTCGGATGAGCAAAGGATATACAATATTTTTCGGCGAATTACATCCCGATCCCCTGATGAAAAGGAAATGGAAAAGCTTCTCAGGTATTTCAATGACGCTAAAAACCATAATGATCAAACAAAAGAAAAGCTAACAGGGAAAGAAGGAAAGCAAATTCACTCTGTCGCTGACAATGTATTTT